>NZ_JBNNMG010000037.1:0-50146 GCF_050272555.1 Lysinibacillus sp. NPDC047702
CTTGAACAAATCAAAAATGAGTTACAAGTAGCTTAGGGTACCTGTCATTGATTCGCGTATGGTAATTTTTGTATTTAAAAATGCTCATTTAGAGTTATAATCTTTAAACATAAGGATCCTTCTTTCTGTATAATTTTGTTGTGGTGACTTAATTTTATCAGAAGTGGTCCTTATTTTTTTATGAAAAAAATTTAAAACCGGTGAAATTTTACTGATCGTAAAATTTCACCGGCTTTTTAGTTTAGAGAAGGGTTTTGTCCCAGCCTCTCACTTACATTTAGGGCAGAATAAAATAATTAGATTCCTATTTCTCGCATTTTTGCTGTCACTTTATTCATTCTATCATCCATATCAGTGTTAGTGAATTTTTCGAGATGCATCTCACTTACAATTGTTCCGTCGCGCATAAACAGGATTCGCTCCGTTCTAGCAGCAACCTTTGGGTCATGAGTCACAAGCATAATAGCAGTACCCTCTGCGTTTATTTCAGAAATAATACTCATAATCTCCTGTGCAGATTTAGAGTTAAGAGCCCCTGTTGGTTCATCACCGAATATAATGGCAGGATTACTCATTAGCGCACGGCATATACCTGCGCGTTGAAGCTGCCCTCCCGAAACCTGAGTAATATCCCGTTTTTCCAACTCTGCAATCCCAACTTTTGTCATCAAGGCTCTAGCTCTTTTGGTAATTTCCACAACGTTTTTTCGATTATCTCGCATAGAGGGTAAAATAATATTATCTAAAATATTTAAATTTTTGAGCAAAGTTGGCTGCTGAAAAATAAAACCCATTTTGGTTCTACGTAAGTCGGCAAGCTCCTTTTCACTGAACCCTGATAAATCACTGCCATTACAAGTAATCTTCCCGCTATCAATATGATCCATACCGCTTAGTGCATACAACAATGTTGATTTCCCTGACCCTGATGGTCCCATAATTGAAACGAATTCACCCTCATTTATGTCAACAGACACATCCTTAAGAACAGGATGTCTTTCATTATCTACTCTAAATGATTTCACAATCTTTTCACCAATAATAATCTTCTGCATAATCTACTCCTTTATATTATCAGTTATTTTTATCTGACCTGCGCTGGCTGTACTGAAAACTGTTGCTACTAGTACGGTACACCCCATCACCAATGGACATAATAGATAGGCAGAAAGTGGATTAACAACGAATGTAAACGACGAAGCTCCAAATGAGGCAATCACTGCACTAGCTAGCAGCTCGCCAAGCGTATTGGCTAAAAGCGTTCCTAGAACAATACCTACAATGAGTACAAATAACGAACGTGCTGCATATTGGATGGTTATATCCGTATTTGTAAAGCCCAAAGACTTCATAATAGCAATCGAGTATCTATCCTTTGCGATAAGCATTTTCATAAATAACAATGTCACCAGGATTGATAATATTAAGGCTATAATGACTGATATAGAGGACGCTTTCCCAATAGAGCTAATTGTTGAACCAAATGTCTGTGTAATATAATCGTCTATGCCCGAAATCTTTGCAATTTGAAAGCTATCTGTATACTCAGAAATTTTCGCTTCTGTCAATGTTTTATCGTTTAGCTCCACATAAATAACACTCCACATTGTATCCGCCTGTGAGTCAGTGAAAGCAGCCTTTGCCGTTTTACCACCGTTCGTAATATCGGAATAGGTTCCAGATACGATGAGATTTCTCTCCTTCCCATCGACTAACAGTGTCATGTGATCTCCGACCTTTTTCCCTAATTCCTCAGCGTTCATGACTGACAGCGCAATTTCATCTTGTGAAACAGGTGCTTTCCCTTCTGCATACCTAAGCGGAAAAATCGAGTGGTCACCAAGTTCAATTTTTATGCTTTCCTCAGAGCCGTTAATTGTCTTCACATTGAATGTTTTGGTCGTAAGTACAGCATATTTGGAAATCGTGCTATCCCCGTCCAATGTTGTTACAACTTCCGTAGCTCTTTTCTGAATATTGTCTGTCTGCTGGATATCTATACGCAAATCACTGCTGCCTATTCCCATACAAGTGATGAAGCTTTTAGAGGAAATCGTGTTGTATAGATTTTGTGGAACGATGATGATAAATGTTGACATTACAAGTACCACAAGCATGGTCGTATAAAGATTTTTTCTAGAAAGAACATCCTTTATCCCTAAAAATAGATTAGTATTTAATAGTCTATTTTTACTCAGATAAAAGCCCTTTGCTCCAGAGGATTTTCCGTGTGAAAAACCAAACCGAAGAGCCTCCACCGCAGAGATTTTTCGAAAACCTCTTAGTACATTACTCACATAAACGATCATTACAAAAAACACTAGAAATACACCGATTATTCCAACAAATAAAGCCAAAAATCTATTTTCACTCACTCCCATATAGAGCCTTATGTTTTCAAGGAGAATACCCTTAAATACAAAGGACAGGGCATAGCCAAGTGAACAGCCAATTGCTGCAATCACTGCGTATTTTGCGAGATAAATCTTTTTAATATCTGTAACACGTAGCCCTATGGCTTTCATAACGCCTATTTCTCGATAATCATCCTCAATTTTTGCAAGCAGTGTAAATCGTATACACATAAATGCGATTGTTACAACAAGAACGCTTATAAGAAGAATAACTGCTATCATTAGACCATCGGATATGGCATTTAACATTTTGAACAGTGGATATGTAATTGTCGGACCATTTGCTTCAAGTCCTGCGGAAGTGTAAGCAGTTTCGAATGTGCCTATCTCAGACATATCCCTTAATCTAAATTCAATTAAATATTCTGTACTTCCGAAACTCTTTATTGTTGCATAATCATGCTCACTCACCAAAAATCTTTTTGATGAAGCGAGTAATGAATTCATCTGTGAATCACGAAGAAATCCTGCAACAATGAATTTCTTTTTATTATTTACAACAATCGTATCCCCAATGTTTGCGGTGCCATCCTTCATATAGCCTACAGGCACATACACCTCTCCATCGGCAACCTCTATTACCTGACCATCAAGATCAAGAAGATAATCAAATTTTTCACTCTGCGTCGTGAAGCCATTGTCCTGAACATTGCCTGCAAGCGATGTCCCGTCAATAACGATATGTGCTCCATCCACATTAAGAAATTCAAGCACCTGAAATTCTTCGACATTGCTATTATTGTTGGCGAAGTTTTTCAATCTATCACGATCAATTTCGCCTGAATGCATTTGCAGGAAATGTGGTGTTTTCGATTGCTTCATAAGCGTATCTATCGCACCTGTAAGATTCACCATTAATATGGCTGAAAGGGAAACAAGTAATGACGCAGCAGCCACAAATATTATCGTGGTCAATGTTATTAATTTGCTTTTTGCCATATCATTACGGATTATTCTGTAATACATATGTCACCTCTTTAACTGATTTAAAAAAGAATGCATTATGCAAAAATTTTTATTCGCTGTTTTCGTTTCCAAACATCTTCATCATATACATGAGACTTCCACTTTCAACACCCAGTAGCCTTTCTACGTTGAATACTAAGGCCACTATTCGTGAAGTGCGTTCTTCATCTGTTAAATGAACCATATCATCGTCAAATACGGTATTTGTATATGCCACTATCATTTCCATGCATTCATACGGATATGGTGTGTTAAATAATCCCTGCTCAATGCCTTCACGAATAATATTTGCCAGAATAGTTGGCACATTGTTGATAATAATTTTTTGGATTTTTTGGTGCATCAAAGCATTCTGAGGCTTGTGAATATGTTCCATGATTTCCTTGCTATTTCCACCACTAATGTTCAAAGCCATTACAACTCGAATCATTCTCTCATTTACTGGAATACTTTTATTTGCACCAATTTCCTTTGCCGCTTCTAAAATCGTATCTGTCATTCGATCAATTAAGGCGTCCATAATATCCTCTTTTGACTTAAAGTGATAATACAGTGTTCCACGTGCGATTCCAACCTTTTCAAGAATATCGTTTGTGCTAGTACCATCAAAGCCTTTCTGATTAAAAAGCTCCTCTGCCACATCAAGAATTTCATTTCGACGCTCTTGTGCTTTCTTTATCGTTCTCATTTCTACACCTCCTCTAAATAGACCGACTGTCTGTCTATTCAATTTCATAGTAGCATACAACTGGTTTCATTTACAATATCTTCTATTGAGAAATTAGAAAAAAATTTATAAAGGTATGCTACAATGCATCAAGACAATAAAAATCTGCAAGCCTTCAACGTTTATTCCATGAAAACAAGCAGATTTTTAAATTTATAGACAACGCTTACATCAATAAGAAACAAATATTCAGAAAAGTACTTATCATTAACAATCATTTCCAATATCATTATATTGTTTATAGACAGTAATTTGGTTACGACCATTGCGTTTTGAGGCATAGAGCGCGGTATCAGCTTGATGAATGAGTTCTTCAATTTTTGTTACCTTCCCCTTGTTATTGATGCTCACACCAATACTAAACTCTAAATGAATCGCTTCATCTTTTATTTCTAAAGATAAAGATGCTAATTTTTTATAGAGATTTTTTGCCAATGTTTGGGCAGTTTCTCCCATCTTTAATTGACTAAGAATAATAAATTCATCTCCACCAAAACGTGCAACGATTGATTCAAAAGGTTGGAAAAATTCCTTTAATGTTGAAGCTGTAATGGTTAATGCATCATCGCCAAACAAATGACCATTCCTATCATTAATGGCTTTAAAATGATCTAGATCAACCATCATTAACGCTAACTGCTGTTTTTCAGTTGAAGCTTTCTGCATCATCTTTACCGCATTCTCATCAAAATAACGTCGATTATAAATATTTGTTAATGGATCAATATAAGAGGATTTTTCTAGTTGCTTTTTCTCGTCATTATACTCCATTTCAAATAACACATGTGTATAATTCTCCCGTTGGATTTCTAGCAAAATATTAATATATTCCTTTTGAATCGCACATAAAACTACTTTATTTCCCTGTTCCTCAATTAGTAGCACTAAAGAATTGTAAATGATTTGTAGCAAAGCAAGATCATTATTTTGTAGGGCATAGTGTTTTGATTTTTGATATAAATCGATGGCCTCACCAATACGTCCCTGTCTTTCATAAAGCAAAGCATTAGCATTCATAATCTCCAATTGTACCTTGGAATACGGAGGTTTCTGAATAGTCGTTAGTAGCTCTTGTAAGACTTCATGTGCTTTTTCAAATTCCTCAAGCCAAATTTGAGCAACGGCTAAGTTTATTTTTGGATGGATAATGCCTGTATATGGATTGTCATGCTTCGTCTCAAAAGCATTTGCATAATATAAACTCTTCAACGCGAATTCTTTTGCTGTTTGATAGCTCCCTAATGCAATTTCTAAATCACTTAAATTATTATAAATTTTCCCCATGCTTTCTACATGTTGAATGCGCTCAGCAATCTTAAGTCCCTTTAACATAAGTTCCTCAGATTTTTTCAAATGGCCAAAAGTTCCCCAATAGATGGCCGCTAAAATATAATAATGAATTAAATCAATATCATTGCCATATTGAAAGGTTAATTCACGATATTGCTCAAGCACACTGATGGAAATCTGCAAATCTCCTGTTTGAAAATAACTGGCACAGCGATACCGTAATAAAAGGATTGCTTTATCATATACCTCAAGTACAATAGCACTATCGATTGCGGCACTACTTAATTCGATATATTCTAAAAAGCGATTCGCATTATACAATTCATTTAGCGTAATCCATAATTCTTCAAACTCCTGTGTATTCATACCGCCCCTCCTCATTTAACCCCTTACATCTTTAATACTACCTTTACTAATGAAATATTACAATTCTTTGGACTCATTTATTTTTGAACCAATGAGCAATTTAACCCAAATAAAAATCTAACTGATTATATCCTCCTAATAATTTTTTAATTTAAATCTATTCATCTTAGATTAATAATGATAACAGTACACAAAACTATAATTTTCTGGCAAAGAAAAAACAAGCCTCTTTTTTAGAGACTTGCTACGAATCCTGCAAACCTAATATCGCCTTTAATCGTTCTGATCTTTTTTGATTAAGATGGATAGCACCAAACTCCACTTTTTGCAAATAAAGTGTCTGACCATAGCTGAGCCAAACATCAACTCTAACTCCCTCTAGCATAAAAGAATACTCTGGTGGTTGTTTCATCTTATTATATTTATCTGGAGTCTGCCAATCTGTTTGCTGGAAAAATTGAATGATTTCCTGTTCATTTTGAATAGTAAGCTTTTTCGTTACAGTAGGCTCAATCCATTCAATACTGTTTAAAAAACCATTTATAACCTCTACACCATTGTCCTCATATGACATACTTCCTGATGATTCTAATGAAATGTAATCTCCTAACTTGACTGGGTAATCATTCAAGATTGGATACCAAGTTGCATTATTATATTTCTTAATAATTTGTTCCTCAGAAAGCTTTGCCAGATCCTCAGGGATGGCACCCTCCACAAATAAAAAAGCATTAGACTCAATTTTAATGACCGTCCCTACGTAAATCGTTCCTTGTGAGTGTGTACGATTGTCGATACCCATTTTATCCTGAAATGCTGTTGATTGCTCAGCAAAATGAGCTTGAAAATAACGAAGGGCGTCCCTTGCAGCTATTTGATCTGCAGTTTCAGCTAAGGTTGGATATTTTTTTTCATAAAATGCATTCAGTTCTTTTCTAGCTGCATAAAACGGTATCATAGGCTCAATATACGTCTTAAAATATTGTTTTAGGCCTAGCCCCTGAAAAAGCTCCACATATTGTGGGGATTCTTGTAGCATGACAAGCTCATCATAGCGTGCTTTTTTTTCTGCCTCTAGCTCTTCCTTTGTAGATGTTATACCTAATGATTTTGCAAAATAATAATAGGCAACCAGCTGCTCATATTTTTGATAGGCCTCCCTCTTAGAAAATTCCTCACCTTGGTTTGGCCACATCAAATATACAACATGTTCAAAGTGCTCAAACTGCTTCTCGTTAAACATCTGTGCCGCTTGCTTCGTATCCTTATTGAACAGCTGCACCATCACAAATCCTGCTAAGCATAAAGTCACAACGGCAGTTAATAGTGCGAAACGAATGGGCTTTTTTGGTTTGACAGGCTGCTGTCGCAGGACGTGTTTTTTGATACGTTCCTTACTCGTTGACATATCACCAGCTACCTTTACTAATTCCTTTTGCCATTCATTCATGCCCAAGCACCTCCCATTCCTCCTGCTTTAAATGAGGCTTCAGAGCTTCCCTTGCCCTTTTCAGCCTTGTTTTCACAGTATTTTCTACAATCCCTAGAACCTGTGCTATTTCAGCAATCTTCATTTCTTCATAATAGTAAAGGATTATGGGCTCTCTATAGGATATCGGTAATTTTAAGATAGCTGCCCCTATATGCGATCTTTCCTCCGCTTCAATCAGTTCATCTCGCTGTTTTTTTACTTGCACTGGAAGGATTTTTTCTTGTAAAATTAATTTTTTATAATGCCAGCTTTTTAAATAATCCTTACTTTTATTGATGGTTAATGTAGATAAATAGGCACGTAGCTGCCCACGCTCTTCATAGTCATGCTGTGAAAATTTGATAAAGACCTCCTGCACGATATCCTCTGCGACGTACCTATTTTTCACGTAGAAATAAGCGAGACGAAGTAAATGCTCTGCATGTTCATCCATTATTTTTTCAAGTATGCCGTCCACCTCCCCCTCTTACACTATAAACGACTACCAATTAATGACCGTTTCACTTTCTTATCAATATTTTCTTGACCTTGGAGCACACTCCAATGTTAGGATAAATTCAGGAGGTAGTTAGATGAAAATTAAACAGTTTGCTGAGAAATATCAATTAACAACTGATACAGTGCGCTACTACGAGAAGGAAGGGCTACTGTATCCACATAAACTGGACAATGGCTATCGCGTGTATGATGACACTTGTGAAAATACGATTAAAATAATTCTAGTATTAAGACAGCTTGGCTTTACACTACAGGAAATCAAGCAATTACTGATGCTGGATCAAAAACCTGTTTCAGAATCCTGCAATCAAGAAACCGTACAGCTATTCTCTGCAAAAATCGCCCATATTGAACAGCAATTATTGTTTTATCAGCAGGCACTCCAATCCTTACAACTAACAAAGACTTTGATGGCTGATGGGAAGTATGCAGAAAATCAAGTGGTGATCGCCTCGCTCATCGAGGATATGTATCAAAAATTACAGGAAGGTCGTGGTCATCATGAAAATACGTAAAATTATTTCTCTTGAATATTTACTAGCATTTTTAATCAGTCTATTTTTCTATTGGCAGTTTGACTTTTCATTATTATATTTTCTCTTATTTTTATTGCTTCCTGATATCAGTATGCTTGGCTATATTGTCAACACTAAAGTTGGGGCTTTATTTTACAATATAGGTCATAGCTTAATACTGCCAGCTATTATAATGATGATTGGTTTTGTCATGATATCTACTCCGCTACTAATGGCATCGATTATTTGGCTAGCCCATATTTTTTTAGATCGTGCGCTCGGCTATGGCTTAAAATATGATGAAGCCTTTAAGAAAACACATTTACAGCAAATAGCTTAAAATCAACTTTAATCACGATCAATTACACCCAAGCGTAATTGCGTCCGGATTTTTTTCGAGCTCGCTCGAAAAGCTCCTCTTCAAAATTCGTGACATCCGCCAGAGGCTTTATCTTGATTCAGCGGGCGTTTGTACGACCACTGAATAGGAATAAAATCGCATTCATCTCGCCACCTATAGAGGTAAGAGTATTCTGCTGAATCAAGATAAATTTGATCGTTACAAGCAACTAGGGCTTTGAAACGAAATATGTTTCAAAACCCTAGTTGTTTCTAAATCTATTAAATAAATCGCTTAAACAGCGTTTCATATAAAGCTACAATTAATATACCACCTAATACAGGAAGGAGAGAACTAAAGCTGAAATAAAATCCCTCCTCATTGTAGTTACCAAAGAAATGAAATTGCAGCCATGACACATCATATGTTTCACCTATACCATATAAAAAAACGGTGCTAAATAAAAACAATGCGAGACATTTTATACACTCATTCCGCTTCATACGATTCACCTCACTCAATAATGGTCATTTGATTGGCATAATCGACTAAATCTTCTTTTGACAGCCCCGGATTTTCTCTAATGATATTGTATTGATACCCATTTTCCTGCCAGCTAATCGTTAAAAATTCACCTAACTCCATGTAGGTACCTTCCTTCCCACGTACCTCGATCGGTTTCTCATCTTGAACGCCACCAAACTCTACATAACTTCCAGTCATTTTATAAACTGAAACCGAGAAAGCAGGCTGTTCATCTTTCAGATATTCAAATGAAAACTCTGGACGTTCCTCCACCTTCATATCTTGAATTGTCGTTAATGTTACACCATTTTTTTCTGGCACCATTAAAAATTCATCAAGCTGCTCTTTCACTACATCTAGTGTTACTGCTTCAGCTTCCTGTGAAGCAATTTCTTCTATTTTAACATCAGCTGGAATATCCACTGTAAATTGTGCTTCATCAATTTTTGCATCAATATCTATTTTGGTATATTCCGTAACCATTTTACTCCCGGCGTTATTCGTTACGGTTTTTAATGTTAGCCATGTTTTTTTATCAATCCATACTTCCATATCGCCCATTAATGTATCAGCATTTTTAGCTTTCGCTACCATTTTGTACGTATCTCTGCCTGCAATTTTCTCTTCGCCGTCAATCTTCACATCATGTGTATTTTTCACCATATTAAATAGTATTTCCGCCTGATCCTTCGGTGATGGTAAACTATCCAAATCACCCTCCTTGAAATTCATCGTCTGAGCCGTTTTTTCAACCACATCATATAAAATGACTTGAGAACCATTATTGACAGAGATGAAATGCTCCCCATTTTCAGTTGTCATATCAATACGTCTTTTACCATCCTTAGACCACTCCTTGACATGAACCATTCCACCAACCTCACCCATGTCCATTGTATATTCGCCGTAATAAGTAAGTGGTTCTTTCGTTTCCTGTAACGCTTGATCAATAATTTCCTGTGGTGAATACGACTCCGTATTACAGCCTACTAAGCTAAATGAAAGTGCAGCAACTAAACCTACCGCACGTAATGTTTTTTTCCAATTCATTATCAATTCTCTCCTTTATATGATGGAATCCAGCACAGTACAGCTGTTCCAAAACCTTCTTTAGATATAAGCTCAACTGTTCCACCATGCTTTTCTATGATTTGTTTCGCAATATTTAAGCCAAGCCCTGTACCACGTTCTCCAGCCTTTGTTCGTGCTGTATCTGCCTGGTACATTGGCTCAAATAACTTTTCAATATCCTCTTTTTTAATCCCTTGTCCGCTATTTTGTACAATCATATAGATACCTTCCTGCTTTATCAGTGCAGATTTTACAAAGTCAAAGCACCATATTGGACACTTCCCAGCATTTATGGCTGATAAACCTATTGTTGTACCTACTTCCCCATAGCGCCAAGCATTACTCATTAAATTATCAATCACCCGCTGAAGCTGCTTCGGATGCACGGCATAAAAACCTTCTACCTCACAGCACACTTCAAGCTTAAATCCTTGATCCTCACACAGCGGTTCGTAATCTGACAATATCATCTCAAAAAACTCAGCTCCGTCAACCATCACTAGCTCTAAATCATAGCTTGAAGATTGAAGTAATGTGTACATCAGTAAATCCTCTAACATATGCTTCATCGTTTCAGCCTTTGTTATAATAATCTCTCGATATTCGCACTGCTGCTCTTTCGATAACGCTTTATTTTGCAAAGATTCTGCATATGCTTGAATTGATGTAAGCGGTGTTTTTAAATCATGTGAAATACTAGCAATCATTAGCTCTTTTTGCTGTTGTTCTGTTTTTAAGTGAGCATGTGCCATTTCAATTTCGTTCTGCATAGCAAGAAAGGCTTGCGCAAGTTCACCAATTTCATCTTTTCTTATCTCTAAGTCTGATGCCACCTGTTCACCCTTGGCAAAGGCACGCATTTGCTTCATTAGTTCTTTTAACGGTCGATTTAACTTTCGATGAAGTAGCATCATCGCTGCAATATATATAAGAAGAAACAATAGAATTGAGCTAACTATGACAAGCCAAGAGCGATTCTGTACACCTTGTACCCAGTCCTTCCTCACTAATTGAATTTCATAAATACCAAGCAATTCTCCTTTTTGATAAACAGGTTCCTTATACGTAAAGGCATTGTATTTTTGCTGTAAATCATATAAATCTTTAAATATTTGATCTTTGGAGATAAATCCTGATTTCAACGGATTTGAGGAATACAAAACAAAGCCTGATTGTGAGTAAAGTGTAATCGCGAGCTGTTCATTGGTTATTGCTTCTATATCTGTTCTGTCTGCATTTTTTGTATAATACTCAGGATTATTAAGCACAGATTTAACCTGATTCAACTCTGTCCATTTTTCAATGTGCTCAAGAACGTTTTTATCGTGATAATAAGCATTTATCCACACATAAAGGCTATACGCACCGGCTATCGGTAAGATAAGCACGATGAAGAAAGTGATGAGCAACCATGTTTTAATTTTCATAATGCTTCTCCAATAAAGCAGTAGCCCTTGCCCCATACTGTCTGAATAAAATGTGGCTTTTTAACTGGATCATTGAGCTTTTCCCGCAGCACCTTTATATGTACCGTGACTGTATGTGTTTCATCAACGCTTGCTTGCTGCCAAATATGCTGATAGAGTGCCTCTTTTGAAAAGGTTTGGCTTGGATTTTTCGCCAGTAGTTTTAGCAACGCAAACTCCTTTTGTGTTAAGGCAAGCTCTTCATCATGAAGAGCTGCAGTTTCCTTGTGCCAATCAATTGTTAAGCCATGTGTAAAGGCTGTGATTTCTTCCGTTATTTCTTGTTTGTTATAACGTTTCCAGCGACGTAAATGTGAAGCAATACGCGCCTTTAACTCCTCTAAGCTAAACGGTTTTGCTATATAATCATCTGCACCTTGCAAACCCTCCACCTTATCTGCCTCTTCGTTGCGTGCACTCATCATTAAAATAGGCACTTCACTTTCCCAGCGAATATTTTGGCAAACTGTAAGCCCATCCATCTCAGGTAACATCCAGTCAACAAGCACTAAATCGAATGAATCGCCTTGAAAATCAGCAAGTCCCTCAAGCCCTGTCGTTGCCCAAGTAATTTGATAGCCCTCCCGCTCAAGCGTATCCTTTATAATACGTCCAATCGCCGTATCATCCTCAATCAGTAATAGCTTTTCTCTCATCTGTTTTCCTCCTGTAATAACCTTACTATGTAAATGGCTTAATTTTTTAAACTTTATACTTTCTTTATATTTTACATATGGTGCATTCGAATTGTATCAGTTTGTTTTGCCAAGCTATCCGTCAGTTGAGCGATTCTATCCGTTAGTTCAGTGTTTCTATCCATCGCTTTTATTGTTCTATCCGCTTTTGCCTCGCTTTACGTCAATTCATCGTTGCTCTCCACTACTTCCACCATCCTATCAAAACGAAAAAGGAATGCACTTTTTGCGTGCATTCCTTCCATGTTGTTGAAATACTATTATGTCAATGAAATCAAGGTGACAAATTAAAAAGTATAGCCCTTTTTCAAAACGAGAGGTTGATCTCCGTTCCGACTGAGTGCTTTCCTGGGGGCGTCCGATGAGCCGCTTGGGGCAACAGGAGGTTGGTCACGAAGGCGTTGTCACAGGACGTGACGGTTTTAGCCTTCGTTCCCCTAATTTGCTCGCTCCAGGGTCTCATCTGTGACGCTGAATCCCCGAGGAGTCACTCAGTCTACACTCCAATCAACCATTGCTCATCGTATTTTCTATTGGCATTTCACATAAATGTGTAGTGATAAAATGAAGTCCTAACCAATACTATTTTGCGCAATAGTGGAGCTTTGAAAACATTTTTCTATGCGAAAACGAGTGACAGCAATAAGTGGCTTTATGTAAAGCAACAAAATGATTCTATACATAAAGTGTAGGGCAACAACTATAGAATTGTGCTATTATATCCAGTTAATGATGGAGAGTAACATGCTTTTACTTTTCTTTTGAAGGAAGAAAATATTTAAAGTTCTACACTATTGCTGATTGGAGTGCAAGGCTACTCGACTCCCGTGGGATAGCGAGACAGACGAGACCCTGCACGGAGCGTCAGCGCAGGAAGCGGCTCGTCGCTCGCCCACTGGAAAGCGAGTAGCCTGGAACGGAAATCACCTTCATTTGACTTAGCAGTGTTCACAAAGAGTCCCTTGACCATTTAGTTTTTCAACACAATGAAAAGGAATGCACTTTTTGCGTGCATTCCTTCATTTATATTAGAAAAATAAACTTAAGATAAAGTAAATAGCTCCAGCCATCACCGCAGAAATTGGCATTGTAATGACCCATGTTGTTACGATTTTACGTGCCATTCCCCATTTTACACCTTTTACACGATGTGCTGTACCGACACCCATAATAGATGAAGAAATAACATGTGTCGTTGATACTGGTAAATGAATTAATGTTGCTCCAAAGATAATCGATGCAGAAGCTAAGTCTGCTGCCACACCATTCACTGGACGAATTTTCATAATCTTTCCACCAACTGTTTTGATGATTTTATAACCACCTACAGAAGTACCAAGACCCATTGCACATGCTGCTGCAAAACGTACCCAGAAAGGTATATCATCACCCTGATGCAAGCCGCCTGCAATTAAAGCAAGCGTAATAATTCCCATCGCCTTTTGTGCATCGTTTGTACCGTGTGTAAATGATTGTAGAGCTGCAGTACCAATTTGCATTGTTCGGAAACCTTTATTCGTACGATATAAATTCATATCCTTAAAGAGTACTTTAAATAATGACATCATCAGGAAGCCTGCTGCGAACGCTAGCAATGGTGAAAAAATTAGGGCTTGAATAATTTTAATAAAGCCTTCGTAGTTCAAAATATCAAATCCTGCTGCGGCAATCGCTGCTCCTGCAACAGATCCAATTAATGTATGAGAAGAACTCGATGGAATGCCAAAATACCATGTTAGCAAATTCCACGTAATGGCAGATAATAAGGCTGCTAAAATCACAACAGAACCAGTAATATCACCATCATAAGCATTTAAGGTAAACGGGTCCACAATATCTTTTGTTAGTGCTTTGGCAACCCCAACGAAAGTAATCGCTCCAACGAAGTTCATCACTGCAGCCATATATACTGCTGTCCGTGGCTTTAAGGCCCTTGTTGATACAGAAGTTGCAATCGCGTTGGCTGTATCATGGAAGCCGTTTATAAAATCGAACACAAGTGCGAATAAAACGACTAATATTGTTATTAGTAATATTGTATCCATTTCCTACACTCCATCTTACGCGTTACGCATAATTATTGTTTCAATTGTATTTGCTACAGTTTGACAGCTATCCGCTATATCTTCAAATTGCTCATAAATATCTTTAAACACAATAATGCGCATTGGATCTTTCTCTTGAATAAATAATTGCTTCATGGAAGAACGGAAGATTTCATCACATTCACGCTCATAGTCCTTAATTTGAATGGAGTGTTTACGCATTTCAACA
This sequence comes from Lysinibacillus sp. NPDC047702, assembly GCF_050272555.1. Classification (NCBI taxonomy): domain Bacteria; kingdom Bacillati; phylum Bacillota; class Bacilli; order Caryophanales; family Bacillaceae; genus Lysinibacillus; species Lysinibacillus sp. NPDC047702. The sequence continues at coordinate 14,640 of NZ_JBNNMG010000037.1, forward strand.
AGCTTTTTACTATTTAATAGCTCCATCGCTTGTACCATTTCATCTGTACTTTTTGCAATATACGTGAGGAATTGACGCATCGGCTCTGTTACCTCTGTTAAATTATACATATTAAAATGAGCAATACAGCCTTCCATGCCATCTATTACATCATCTAATTTATTTGCAAGTGCTAAAATGTCTTCACGTTCAATAGGTGTCATAAATGATTTATTCAGCATTACAATAAGCTCATGAATTAATTTATCGCCGCTTGTTTCATATTGCTTCATTGTGTCTGCAATTTCTTTCAGTGCATCTATATCTTGAATACGTGCATTATGTGCAAAGTAAATACCTTCATTGACATTTTTAGAGATATTCAATAATGCCTTAAAAAATGGATCTTGCTTGTTTGAGTTGAACATTATGTTCCTCCTGTTGAATAAATTGTCGATTTCTGCAATCATCATAACAAAACTTTTACACATTTCTACATATTTTTAAACATAAACGAGTTGAATTTACAAAAATGTAATATTAAAATTGCCACAATTCATTTCAAGCTCTTTTCCAAGTTGAAAACGTTGGAAACCAAATAATAAAAATACCCGTTTTTTCTTTAAATATTACCGTTTTTTCTTTTATTTTTAGAGAAATACTTGAAAAAACTTTTTTTCCTTCTATTTTTTCAAACAGTGAATTGTTAAGGAATTGTAAACGCTATTTACATAAGGTTTGGAGATTTCATTGTTATTTCATGTAATTCACAGTACGCTTATAAGAACAATATAAGAAGGATGTGACTCATACATATGGACATCGATTTACTGTCACTTGCTATACTATTAGTACTCGGCTTTATCGCATCCTTTTTAAATGCGATTGTTGGTGGCGGGGGATTAATTTCCTTGCCTGCGTTTATGGCTGTTGGGCTACCACCTAGTACAGCCATCGCCACAAACAAACTTGCCAATACAATTAGCAATGGTACAAGTATGTTAACTTTTTTACGAGCTGGCAAGGTAGATTTTAAAAAAATCGGCAAGATCATCCCTTTCATCTTCATTGGCTCTATAATTGGAGCCTATACGGTACACCTTGTATCGCCTTCCATTTTAAAGCCCTTAATGCTTGTTATGCTCGTCCTTGTGACCACTTATACAGTTTTCAAGAAAGATTGGGGACAACAGCCTGAGGAACGAATATTAACAGCTACTAAAAAAATCGCTTTTATTGGCGCGTTTGCAGCTATTGGCTTTTATGATGGTTTCTTTGGGCCTGGAACTGGTTCGTTTTTTATTTTCATTTTATTAATGATGGAAAATGATTTCTTGCAGGCCGCGGGCAATGCCAAAGCGTTTAATTTCACTTCTAATTTAGCAGCACTTATTATGTTTTTACTGTTAGGAGAAGTTAATTTTTTATACGGACTGCCCGTGGGGTTTGTCATGATTTTTGGGGCTATCTTAGGTTCAAAATTCGCACTGAAACGTGGAACAAAAGTGATGCGTATTATTTTCATTATCATGACATGTACATTGATTCTTAAAAATGCGTGGGATTATTTTTTTCAATAAAGTGACCAGTCAAAGGCAACGACTTAAAGTGTATTAGAGAATGTTCAAATAACTAGAGAAAGCAATAAAAAATATCATTCGATTTTATATAGCAATTTTCAGTCAATTGACAAAATTTATTTGCGTGCTATAATTCTTTTGGGCTTCACCGCATTGAAGCGAAGAAGTAATTACTAGGAGGATTAGCATGTTTCGAATTGAAGCAAAGAGTAACCCTCGATTTATTGAGGCAGGCTTCATCATACTTTTAATTATCGCCATGATGGCATTTAGTATTGGGTATTTAAAAGCGACTCCCCATATCCCTATTTTTTTGGTTATTTCACTTTTAATTGCCTATGGATTACTTAAAAAAATTCCTTTTCGTGAGCTTGAAGGGGGGATGATTGCTGGTGCGAGTGCAGGGCTAGGCGCTGTATTCATCTTCTTCTTTATCGGTATTTTAATTACAAGTTGGATGATGGGAGGCACTATTCCTACACTTATCTATTATGGCTTTTTAACCGTTTCACCTAGTTTTTTCTTTGCCATAGTATTTTTAATTTGTAGCGTTGTTGGCATATCTGTCGGAAGCTCATTAACAACTGTTGCCACAGTGGGTGTGGCTTTTATGGGAATTGCTGGTGCAATGGATATCTCCTTAGCCATAACTGCTGGTGCGATTGTTTCAGGAGCTTTCTTTGGTGATAAAATGTCTCCCCTATCAGATACAACAAATCTTGCTTCTGGGACAGTTGGCGTGGATCTTTTCGAGCATATTAAAAATATGGGCTGGACAACGATTCCTGCTTTCATCATCTCCATTGTTTTATATGCTATTTTATCTCCATCAGCTACAGATACAGCATTTTACACAGTAGAGCATTTTAAGGAAGGATTAGTTGCAACAGGACTTATACATTGGTATACATTAATGCCAGTTGCTGTACTTATTGTGATGACTTTTTATAAGGCGCCTGCACTAATTACGCTTGCAGTCGTTTCAATTCTTGGTGTGGGACTTTCCTACATGCTTGAACCAATTGCCCTTTCTAATATCTTTAAAATGCTTTTTGAAGGCTATGTCTCCCAAACTGGTAATAAGGAAGTAGATGCATTGCTGACACGCGGTGGTATGAGTAGTATGCTATCAACAATCGCCTTAGTTTTACTGGCACTAACAATGGGTGGGCTATTATTCACTCTAGGCATTATTCAAAGTATTTTAGCAAAGGTTGAGAACATCTTTAACAGCGCTGGTTCCGTGATCACAGGAGCTGCCATTACAGGAGTAGGTGTCAATACACTGATTGGTGAGCAGTATCTTTCCATCTTATTAACAGGCGAAGCATTTAAAGAACAGTTCGCAAAGGTTGGACTAGCACCCAAAAACCTATCTCGTGTAATGGAGGATGCAGGTACAGTTGTCAATCCACTTGTCCCTTGGAGTGTTTGCGGTATATTTATTGCTAGTGTACTAGATATATCTACAGTATCTTATCTCCCCTTCACCTTCTTCTGTTTATTAGGTCCAATTTTAACAATTATATTTGGCTGGAGTGGGAAAACACTAACAAGGCTTGAAAAAAAGATAGGTAGCTGATGCAAATCATCAGCTACCTTTTTTTGTAAAATTCACTTTCATGTTATATTGACAATTATTGAATCATGTTGCATCTGTCATAGTATTGTTCTATAAACTGATTAAAAGTTGAAATCTATGCTCAAGCAATTCACTTAGGATGAAACTACATAAGTCGTATCATTGTCCGCTGATGATAAAAATTCTTTTAATGCACCTTGGTTTTTATCTAAATCAATATCTAAAACTTCACCTACATTTACACGTTTGTCTTCAAAAGAGCCTGCAATAGGAATGCGTAAAGTGTTCATACCTTTAGAATCTCCATTTACTATCCCTTTTCCGATTGTAAGGATTGTTTTATTATCAACATTTGTATCAATGTAGGAATCTACAACGCCAAGTATTTTTGGCAAATTCATTAAGCTTGAAACACCGATTTGTTCTTTCACCTTAGTCAAAACTTCTTGCTGACGTTCCACCCGTCCAAAATCACTTAGACGATCGTGGCGGAATCGAACATAGCCTAATAACTCATTACCATGTAAAGTTTGTTCTCCAGGCTTTAATGTCATGCCAATTCCATGAGACATTTCATAAGGAATATCAACCTCAATCCCATCAGGTGCTAAAAGATCAATAATTTTGGGGAATCCTTTAAAATCCACTATAGCGTAATAATTAACATCAAGATCAAAGTTTTGCTTTATTGTCTTCCTTACAAGTTCAGGCCCTCCAAAAGCAAAGGCAGCATTAATTTTATTCATTCCGTAATCCGGAATTTCGACATACGTATCTCTCATAATTGAAATAAGCTTTACATTATTTGTCGTTTGATCATAGTGTGCAATCATTAATGTATCCGATCGACCATCCTCATCTCTTGCATCACTTCCAATTAATAGCACATTTATCTGACCAACCTGTACATCTGCACCTTCGAATGGGTCAAATGTCTTTCCATCATCTTTAAATGGACCATCGTCTGCCATTGCTAATCCGCTATTGTATTGATAAACCGAATATATAATCCCTACTATGATTACTAATGCGAATGCTAAGAACAAATTCCTTAGCCATTTACGGCTCTTTTTACTTCTTCTCATAATTAAATCCACCTATCATTTAACTCTAAATTAATTTTTTAGTAATGTCTTTGTAGTTAGTTGTACAGCTATTGCATCATCTAAATAACCAATAGGAAATAGATAATCTGGTAAAACATCTACAGGAATAATAAAATATAATAATGCACTTCCAATTATAGTTAGTTCAAAAAGTGTACCTTTTCCTGATAAGAATCTTTCATATAATTCTTTTAATTTGCTTATAAAAGGACCTACACTTCCTACATGTTTAATTTTCTCATTAAAATCTTTAGCAATCGTTTTTTTACCTTCTTCTGTTTGCGCAAATAATCCATAGCTCTCCAGTTTCTGTTCAACCTGTGCCACCGAAAATTCATCATCATAAACATTAGAAGACTTAAGAAGAGCTTGTATTGCGTCAACAGATGTATGAATATCTGATTCAGATTTCTCTTGTCTTTGTTCAATGGGGTACCCAGCAGCTTCAAATAGATTAATTAAAGGAACTCCAAGACAGTCAGCAAATTTTTCTAAATGTTGTGGTGTTGCTTTTCTCTTATTATTTATTATCCGTGAGATTGTAGCTGTATCTATTCCAGTGTGCTCACTAAACTTTCGCATAGACAATGAACGTTCTTTCAAGAATTCCCTAAGCAATAAGCCAAGATTATTGTTGTTTCTCTTCTCAGTCATTTTCTGTCCTACCCCCTTGCCATTTTCTACTGTAACTTTTTTCAACTGTCTAATATATCATTCTCAAGAAGTGTATTATTACATTGACATTTTGTCAACACTTTTAAATAAAAGGAAGCTAATGCGATTATTGATTTAGACTTACCTATACTAACATATCATCACCATCAGCTTGGATGCATATTATTCATGTTGACAAAAAATCAACATTTATACAATACAATGTCATAACGTGGAATTGATTTCTGTTCCAACAGGGGGTTTCTGAAAGCACTTGGAGCAATAGGATACTTGTCACAAGGCTAAGTACTATTATGGGGCATCCTCTCTTTATTCCAAAGTGGAATCAAAATTGTTATTTTCTAGAATTTCTATTCAATTAAGCTCTCTGTTATGCTCAAACAAAGGAGATGAAGTAATATGACAACAAAATGGAACGCCAATTTATATGATCAAAAGCATGACTTTGTTTCAAAATTTGGAGAAAGCTTAGTAGACCTGCTTAGACCACAGAAAAATGAAGTAATATTAGATGTTGGTTGTGGGACAGGAGATTTAGCACATGAAATTGCAACTCACGGTGCCATTGTTCAAGGAATTGATGCCTCTCAGGACATGATTATTGCAGCACAGCAAAAATATCCTGGCATTGAGTTTCAAGCGGTGGATGCTACAGTGTTTTCCATTAAATATCAATTTGAAGCAGTCTTCTCAAACGCTGCTCTTCATTGGATGAAGCAGGCAGATCAAGTTATTGAAAATATTTATAATTCGCTTAAACAGGGAGGGCGATTTGTAGCTGAAATGGGTGGAGATGGTAATATCGCCTCTATAGTATGGGCACTTCAAAAAAGCATGGAGGATTTGCAACTACCTTATAGAGAGGAATATTTCCCTTGGTATTTCCCCACTTTAACAGAATATCAATCTAAACTAGAGAAAGCCGGCTTTACCGTTGATACGATTACACTATATGAGCGACCAACTCCTCTTCAGGGCGAGGACGGGCTTCGTAATTGGTTAGTGATGTTTAGTCATAATATCCTACAGCATTTAACGGAAAAAGAGAAAGACCAAATCTATGCAAAATGTGAGGAACTATTAAAACCTAACTATTATCAGGATCAACAATGGATTGCTGATTATTGTAGACTACGATTTGTCGCTATCAAAAAATAATATAAAGTTATAAAAGAACGTATGTATTCCAATACGTTCTTTTCATAGTGTTGAAAAACTAATTGGTCAAGGGACTCTTTGTGATACTACTAAGTCAAATGAAGGTGATTTCCGTTCCAGGCTACTCGCTTTCGCGCATAGCAAGGCTTCCTGCGCTGGAGGAACGAAGACTAAGTGCGTCACGTCCTGTGACAATTTATCTGTGCGAAAGCGTAGCGACAGCAACAACGCCTTCATGACCAACATCGTGTTGGCCTCAGTTTCTCTGCTAAATCAACATCAGCTGTTAAACAAATAAGAAACCGTTTTATGTCAGCTGCATAAGTATAGATGTCACTTAACTCTTCCATCCTCCTCCCTCCCCACGTAAGATTTTTCATTGAGATACTTATATATAGACTTTCTCTAAGATTCGTTACAAAAAATAAACCTTCACAAGTTGTTTTACCCACATTTGTGAAGGTCAAAGAATTTCTACTATGCACAAGTTAATACACCAATCAAAACATTAAAAACCAGTAAATCCATCAAAGTATGGGCTTAACCAAATTGTGATGTACGTTAATCCATCAAAAAATAAAATAATACCAAGTACAACCATCAGATAGCCACCTACTTTTGTAATGACTGTGCTATATTTTCGTATCCATCCTAATTTCGTAATAAATTGTGATAATAGTAAAAATGGTATCGCAAACCCTAGTACGTAAACAATCATATAAAATACGCCAACATTAGGATTTTGGGAAGCCATCATAAAAACCGCTCCAGTAATAGGACCAGAACATGGTGTCCATCCTGCAGCAAATGCAAGCCCAATTAGTAATGAGCCAAAATAGCCTGTAGGTCTATTTTTAATAGCTAGTCTCTTCTCTTGCATCAGAAACTTCGGTGACAAAAAACCGATGATGATTAATCCGAAAATAACAATTAAAATAGCGCCAATTTGACGAAGTAAATCCTTATATTGAAAAAAGAACCAGCCTACTAATGATGAACCGTATCCTAAGAAGATAAAAATAATGGAAAAACCTAATAGAAAAAAGATTGTATGAAGCAAGCCAATTCGTTTTGATTTTTTGTTTTCTCCCTGTAGTTCATCCAATGACATACCCGTGATATAGGAAATAAATGCAGGGTATAGCGGTAAGGTACAGGGTGAAATAAAATTCAAAAATCCTGCACCAAATGCTAATAATATATTCAAGTCTGACAGCATAGTCGATAGCTTCCTTTCTTCAGTATAATGCCCAGTATGTAATGGTATCTGTTACACCTATAATGATTAAAATTACACCCGCTACATTTTGAATTACTCTCCCCATTTTCATGCTAAATCGTATAATGACGCGTTTTTCATAAAAGAAATGAATCAGTGCCAACATGATCAAAAGTGGTACGGAGGTTGCTATACCAAAAATAGCTGGTAGAACTAAGCCATACGAAGTTGATGCAACCGTCGGCATTAGCCATACAAAGAAAAGTACGAACATTGTTGGGCAAAAGGCTAGAGAAAAACTAGCACCCATCAGCAGGGAGCCTATTTTCCCTTCTTTCAACACTGTTGGAATAAGAGAAGAAATTCGATTCAGAAATTTTAATTTAAAAATGCCAATAAGCACGAGACCCGTTATTAGCATAATTGGACCAATTGCCTGGCGAAAAACAGGAAAATACACAGTCATTTTCGTTTCAAAGGATTGACCAAATATCCATGCGAAAAAGCCTAATAAACTAAAGACAATAACCTTCCCAACTATAAAAAACACAATTTCCTGCCAATTACTTTTCATTTGCATAGTGCGATTCCCATAAAAAGTGATAGCGCTCATATTACCTGTTAATTGACAAGGAGCTAAAGCGCCTATTAAGCCAAGTAGAATCGCAATAATAAGCGGAGCATGCTCATAGGCATTCAAAAATTCTGATATAGGATTGCTTATGATTTGGCTTATATTTGACATCAAATTATACATATAAAACACCTACTATATTATTGATAATGTATGTTTATTTATCCGAATATTTCTTGGACCTGAGCGGTTTTCTCTTGCACCCGAGCACTTTTCGGCTATACCTGAGCGGCTCTCTCTTATACCCGAGCGCTTTTCGACTATACCTGAGCGGCTCTCCCTTGCACCCGAGCGCTTTTCGACTATACCCGAGCGACTCTCTCTTACACCCAAGCACTTTTTGGACCCCAGAGGCTTTCTCTTGAAACCGAGCGTTTTTCCTCTATACCTGAGCGCTTCTCTCTTAGACCCGAGCGTTTTTGGCAACACCTGAGCGGCTTTTCCTTGGCTTTATTCGGGTAGCTGAACACGTACTACACTATGAAAGGGATTGTCTTCCTACCTGTTTATACGGGTAATATCTAGATACACCTAATATATATAGTAAATATGAATAATTGATGCAGATTAGCGTTTTAACAGATACACTTTTGACCAAAGTATGTCTAATGCAGTTTTACAGCTCTAGTCACAAACTAGTTCATCATAAATTAGGTGACAAACCGCTAAAAAGTTCTCAATATCAGCTGACAAATATTTTACTAAAAAGTAGCTATTGGACATTATATGAGAAAATTCTTGTACGGAATAGCTATGTAATAAATTCTGTTGGTAATCAGCCTCAATGACACTTCTTGGCAAAAAGGCAATGCCAAGTCCATGCTTCACAAAATTTTTTATGACCTCAGTTTGATTAATATGCATGCTTTTATAGCGTTTAAATTGTTGTAATACTTGCTGAATGTCCTGCCAATAGGGTGCATATTCATGTGTTAAAATCATTTCTTGTTGTAAAAGCGTCAGCGCATCCGCCTCTTTTTTTGTCATCGGAGCAATTAATTGAAGTGGTTCCTGTGCAAGAAGGACGGTATGAAGGTCACGAGTTGATGTCAGTTTCGATAAACCAATATCCACCTCTCCTGTATAAACCGCCTCTCCTATTTCATTAGATTTTAATAGCTCGATCCTAATTTGTATGGATGGTTTCTGCTGTTGAAATGTTTGGATGATGGCTGGTAATGTAGAATTGGCAATTTGAGGGGCAACCCCGATCGTTAAATGGGACGTATATCCATGCAAAAAGGATTCCATATTTTGTATTCCTTCATCCACAGTCATTATCATTTTTTCTGCCTGTTGAAAAAAGTAAGCGCCAAAACGATTTAGTTTCACCTGCTTCCCCTGTCTATCAAATAACGTTGTTTGCAGTTCCTTTTCAAGATGCTGTATATGCTTTGATACTGTAGATTGTGTAATAAATCGTTGTTCTGCCGTTTCGCGAAAATTTTCTGTTCTTGCAGCAATTAGAAATGTTCTTATCCATTCTGTTTCCATCCCGACGCCCCATTTGTTTTTCATACATTATAACGAAAATTTTTTATATCTTGAAACCTTTTCAAAAAATGTGCGTATGTATAACTATTAATGTCAATTGGAGGAATACAGATGTCGTTTTTTAACAATGTTCTTGCAAGTATTGGGATAGGCTCTGCAACGGTTGATACACGATTAGAAAAAACTACATACAGAGCCGGTGAAGTAATGCGTGGCGAGATTATAGTACGTGGCGGGCAGGTTGAACAGCAAGTCGATACGATTTATTTATCGATCAATACGACCTATATTCGAGAAGCGAATGACAATAAATATACGGAAGTAGCGGCTCTACAAAAAATTAAAGTATCGGAGCCATTTGTTATTGCAGCAGGCGAAAGGAAAACCTTCCCTATTTCAATTACATTACCATTCGAAACACCGATAACAGCAGGCAAAACCCAAGTATGGATTCAAACAGGGCTTGATATTAAAAATGCAGTGGATCCAAACGATAAAGATTATATTCGTGTTCAGCCAACAGAGCTGGCTGCACATATTCTAGACGCTATAAGCTCACTCGGTTTCCGTTTGCGTGAAGCAGAGTGTGAACAGGCACCAGCTAGATTCCGCGGCTATTATCCATTCATTCAAGAATTTGAATTTGTGCCAACAGGACAATATCGAAATCATTTAGATGAGCTAGAAATTGTTTTTCTGTCACAGTCTAATCATTCAGCAGAAATATTGCTACAAATAGATCGTAAAGTTAGAGGCATTGGAAGCTTTTTCGCAGAAGCTCTTGATATGGACGAAAGCTATGTCAGAACCACGTTTACCAAGCATGATTTACCAATGATTGAAACGAAGCTACAGCAAATTATTGCCAAGCATTTAAAAGGATAAAATAGAAAAACACGGTATGAAAATTAACTATTTCATACCGTGTTTTATTTATGCTGTCACATCGCGTTTCATAAAGGATGTATAGCTGATTACAAGGAAAATAACAGCATAGATCGCTAAGACAGTAAGTGAGAATGGCATTGTGATACCTTCTATTACAGGATTTCCTGATTCATATTGTGTTAAATTTGAATGCGTCAGCCAAATATATTTGACAATTTCATATCGACTTAAGAACATCACAATCATTCCGCCTGTAAACGATAAGAACATCGTTAAACCAATCGCTAAAGAGCTTGAGCGGAAAACTGAGCCCACTAAGAATGCAAATAAAATTGACATCACAAAGTCACCGCCAGACAGTAAATAATGATATCCCAAATCATTCCATATTGCCTTTTCGACAATTTGTCCATTGACCATCTCTAACTCGACTCCTGCTCCATTGCCGAATAATAGAAATCCTACTATAGCACTTACTACAACATTAATCACAAATAAAAACAATCCAAAAATAAAAGTTGTAATTAATTTGGAGGTTAATATTTTTGCACGCGACATTGGACGTGTTAACAGCATTTTAATAGTACCGGTTGAGAATTCAGTCGAAACAATACTTGCTGCTGTAATCACTGTAAATAATGTAACTAAAGTGAGCATATTACTCGTAAAAGACATAAAGCTTGTGAGACTTCCCTCTTTTTGAGACGGCACATTATGCGCTAAACGATACTCTGATATTGCCATTTGCTCCTCGAAATATGTTTTATCTGCTGGAGACAAATCATCTCCTGCTAACATTTCTTTATAGTTAATAATGGCCAGTTGCTCATTTTCTTTCCATGAAATATCCTCTGAATCTTTTGTTTCATAGTATTTCATTATAATACCAGGTCCAATAATAAAAAGGATTACTAATGCGGTCATCGCCCAAGTCCCTTTTTTATACCACAATTTCATCCATTCATTTTGAATTAGCTTCAGCAATTTGGCCACCTCCTGTCATTTCTAAGAATTGGTCTTCTAATGTTTTTTGATGTGGTTGTACAGCGAATAATTGGATTCCTTCATTAACGAAGTGTGTTATGAATGATGGTATATCTTCTTTCTTTATTTCCACAACGTAGCCACTATTTTCTGTAACAAAATTTATATCGAGCTTTTTAAGGAGCGATACAGCTTCGTCATTAGGAGTAGCCTCAATATAATAAAACGAAGAATTATTACTATGAATGTCACGAATATCAATTAATTTACCATTTTGAATGACAGCTACCCGATCACACATTAATTCGATTTCAGACAATAAATGACTGGAAACAAAAACAGAGACGTCATCCTCAGTCGCAATTTTCCGTAAATACATACGGAATTCACGAATACCAGCCGGATCAAGCCCATTTGTAGGCTCATCTAAAATTAAAAACTTAGGTCGATGAAGCAATGCCTGGGCTAGTCCTAAACGTTGACGCATTCCAAGAGAATACGTAGATACTTTTTCATGAATACGTTTCTCAAGACCCACCTGATTCACTACCTCTTGAATGCGTTCCTTTGTCACATTTTTATGCATTCGCGCAAAATGCAATAAGTTTTTATAGCCCGTCATAAACTTATACATTTCAGGATTTTCTACAATTACGCCGACCTTACTAATTGCCTCCTCATAATTCTCCTGTAGAGAAAGACCATCAATGATAACCTTCCCCTCCGTCGGATGCATAAGCCCCGTCATCATACGAATAGTTGTCGTTTTACCTGCACCATTTGGTCCTAGAAATCCAGTAATTTGCCCTGGATATAAATCGATATTCAATTGCGATATTAATTGTTTACCACGAATAATCTTTGATAAATTTTGCAATTGAACAATTGGTTGTGTTGTCATTAATTTCATCCTTTCTTATAGTAGGCCTTCATCCATTGCACTGCATCCTTATTTGTCTCATCTCGAATCCTTTCAACTTCCTCATGTGCAATAATCGAGCCATTTTGTAGTAAAATGATTTGATCTAAAATCGGCTCTACCTCATATAGCTCATGAGTGGATAAAAGAATTGTTTGATGTTCCATATCAGTAAATTGAATGAGCCCTTTAATGAGTTGCTCTCGAACAATTGGATCAAGCCCAGCAAACGGCTCATCCATTAAATAAAATGGGACCTCTCGTCCAAGCGTTGCGGCCATTTTCATACGACCACGGTTTCCCTTAGATAGCTGTCTTAATCTCATTTTTTTATCAACTTGCAAAAACTCTGCAACGATACAGGCCTTATCATATGAGAAATCCTCGAATTGAGAGGAATAGTGCTGAAAAAGCTGCTCTCCAGTATAAAAGTCAAAAAATAAATCTGTATCTGGTAAATAGGCAATTTGATCGGCACTTCTACGAGTAACTGGGGTACCGTTTAGTAAAACCTCACCACTTGATGGAAGTAATAAGCCAGCTAATACTTTTAAAAGTGTTGACTTCCCACTACCATTTTCTCCAACTAGACCTATGATCTGGCCAATTGGTAATGAATAAGACACCTCTTGCAGTATGGTTTTTTTCATATAACGAAAAGAAACATTTGAAAGCTGTAGCATTTATCTCACCTCACGATTTATTTTGCAAAACAATCAGCATCTCTTCCTTTGAAAACCCAAGTGCTTCAATGGATGATAAAAAATTATCTGCTAATTGATTTTTCATATTTTCTCGCAACACAACAATTCGCTCTTCATTCGTTGTGATAAATGTACCTTGCCCCCGTTTAGTTTCCGTTATATTCATCGCCTCTAACTCCTTATATACACGTTGCACCGTATTGACATTAACCCCTGTCTCTACTGCATACTCTCGAACAGAAGGAAGTCGGTCCCCAAGTGCTAACATTCCTTTTAAAATATCTCCACAAATGCGATCAACAAGCTGGCTATAGATTGGTTTATCTCGTGAAAAATCAAGTGTCATCGTAAAACCACCTTTTCAAGCCACTTTGTAGCAATGATAAATAGCAATACGAGTAAAATGGAAAGGGCTAGTTCCTCTACTACATACAATGTTCCAAGTCTAAACTCCATTGAGGGCAACTTGGATTTTGGCAAATACTGTTCAAGCCAGCTTAACGAGATACCTATATGTTGTAAAATTTTAACATATATTAAACTTTCAGTAAATCTAAACCATAGATAAATGCTTGCAAAAAAGGCCCCCATCAAAAGAACGATAGCAAAACGGCCGATAAAGTACTTCATTTGGAGATAAAATGCTAAAAATAGAAGTATGATTACAAATAGCGTTAATTGAAACACTGCAATAATGGCTACCACGATTACTAGCAATAACAATACCTGCCCATAGCTGGCTATAAAAGCAGCTCTTAATGTATAGATAGCAATACCTGTAAAAAGAATATTAAAAATTGTGTATCCCGTTAAGGAAAAAACAATTTTTACACCTATAAGCTGTTGAATAGAGCTTGTTGAGTGCAGCCATATTTCTTTACTTCTTAAATCCAAACGTAAGCTAGCCAAAAACTGCAATACAGAATAAAAACCTCCTAAAGCAAGGACTAGAAAAGTAAAAGCAAATGGAAGTTGATTATCCTCTGTAAATCCATCGCCATATCGTTCTATTAAATACGGAGCAACTATGGATATTAAGATTCCTAAAAAGACCCCCACATATAACCATGCCCGAAAGAGCACCCATTCCTTTTTGAATTGCCCAACAAAACTTTTCAATGTAAACACCTCGTGTCATAGTGTACTAGTCAAATATTACACTAGGACTTTTTGAATTGCAAGTGCCAAAAAAAGCAAAAGGAAGAATCTGTTTATCAAGACTCTTCCCTTTGCTTTATTTCATTTTCCCTACTACTTTAACCTTTAATCTTGTTGCATTTTCAGGATGGTACGCAAGGGGTGTTTCTTCCACTTCCACTAGTTCAATCGTTTCTGAAAGTGCACCTGCTAAAATGGCCTGCTTCACTGCCTTATCCTGTGCATCCTTTAATGAATCTTCACGCGGCTCTCTTGAATAAATATAAATCTGCTCATATTGACCACTAAATTCGGCGATGGATTGGCCCCACCACTTTCTTTTCTTTAAATTCTTTTATAAAACAAAACAGCCATTCTACCTTCGAGTATCTTTGTGATGCTTTTCAAAAAGAACACCACATTCTCTAATGGTTTGTGGACGATAGAACTGACAGAAAGATAGTGGTAATATAATCTATAAGTTTATGAATAAGTGAGGAAAATAACGATGTCCAAGATAAACAAAATAGATTATTCAATTGGAAAAAAGATACGTGAAGATCTTCAGGCAGATTGTCAAAATTGTTTTGCCTTATGCTGCACAGCTTTAAATATTGTTGCTTCTAGCGACTTTGCGATGAATAAACCTGCAGGTATTCCCTGTCAAAACTTACAATCCGATTTTAGCTGCCAAATTCATGGTACCCTTAGGGAAAAGGGATTTAAGGGATGTACCGTTTTTGATTGCTTAGGAGCAGGGCAAAAGGTTTCACAAACAACCTTTCATGGACAGGATTGGCGCCAGCACCCTGCGCATGCTGACACAATGTTTCGCGTATTTCCAATTATGGAGCAATTATTTGAAATGATTGCTTATATTGCAGAGGCATTATCCTATAAGGTTGACGCTCAGTTATATAATAGATTACTTGAACAATTAGAAAAACTTCAATTTGCTACGGAATTAGATGCAGCGACATTATTAAAAATTGATATACCTAATTATAGAATGCCTGTTAATATGTTATTACTTGAAACAAGTACTCAGATTCGTCAACACTTTATAAAAACAGCTACTGGCAAAGCCTCTCGAAAGTATAGCTATCGAGGAGTAGATTGGATGGGCAAGAATTTAAAGGGCAAAGATTTACGTTCTACGGATCTAAGAGGAGCTTATCTAATTGCAGCTAATCTTCAGCAGGCTGATTTACGAGGAGCCGATTTTATCGGAGCTGATTTACGAGATGCTAATTTACGAGGTGCTGATCTTTCTACAACTATGTTTTTAACTCAAATGCAAATTAATTCTGCCCAAGGAGATAAGCAGACACAATTGCCCTCTCACTTAAAACATCCTCCCCATTGGCTTGCATAATTAGAAAAAGGGTAGATGAACGAGTATACTCCATCTACCCTGCTATTTATTTTTGTTTCTTTTTATAGAAAATTGTCGCTACAACTAGTAACAGTAAAACTGCTTGTCCAAGCATGGTTTCAACCGTAGGATAGAATCCTATGAAGCTGACTACCGGCAAACCATCTACAATTGTGGTTGATACAGAATCTCTTAATTGGAGTGTATGCAGACTGACACCAATAATTTTAAAGGCCAATACATATATCAACACGGTAGCCACTGCAAAGAATTTATGAATTGGAATTTTCCCACTTGCTTTAAATAGCACAAGGGCAAAGACTGCCAAAATAAGAAGGGCTACTACAATACCTAGCACAAATTGAGAAGTCTCCATTTTTGGAGCAATCCCTGCGTAAAAAACAAGCGTTTCTGCTCCTTCACGGAAAACTGATAAGAAGCTAATAGCTGCCATAGCAAAGACAGAGCCACTGGAAATAGCACTACCTATTTGTTTAGAAATATAGCGATTCCAGCTCGCCACACTTGATTTACTATGCAACCAGATTCCCACACCAATCATCATGGCTGCAGCAAGTAAGCCTACATAGCCTTCCATTAACTCCCGATTTGTATCGATTGTTGCTGAGTTTAAAATAGTCGACATTAGAATTGCCGCAACGGCAGACAGCAGAACACCAACAAATGCGCCAACATAAATCCATTTGCGCATCTTCTTTTGTCCTGATTTATCAAGGAATGACACCAAGGCCAAAATAATGAGCAGCGCCTCAAGTCCTTCGCGAAGTAATATTAATGCTGCATCCCATATTGTATAATCCGAATCACCTTGAATAAGCTCGATTTCGGTACGAAAATTTTCTAATTTTTTTGTAATGGCTTCTTTATCAACAGAGGATTTTAATAAATCGCTCGCAATAATGGGCATATCACTTTCAATTTTTGTATAAAGACTACCGTTTCGTGTAGAGATTTCTATTTCAATACTTGGCCAGACTGTAATAAATTCACGAATTTTCTCAGAAGCAGCCTTATAATCTTCAGCATCAATAAAATCATTAGCTTCATCAATATAAGCAATTAATGTAGCCAAAGAAAATTCTCCCTCTACTAATTCTGCTGTTTCTTTGCCTGCCACAAAATCATTAATTGTTTGTTTTAAATCTGCAAATTGAGACTGCATTAGACTAATATCAGGCTCTTCAGCTGAAATAGAGATACGCAGAAATGCCATTTGTGTTTCGATTTGCCCATACATCGCAATACTTTGCTCTCGTATAGGTCGTTCACTTTTATTCCATTTTATATTAAAATCCTTGTAAGCTTCATCAATCTCCTTGATATTTCCACTTGCTAAAGCCTTTTCAAAGTCTGCCATAATGGGCTTAAACCTTTGTCCAAACTCTGCCCGCTGTGCTGCTTTATCTACTGGATTTTCAAGTTTTTCTAAGTTTCGTAGTGCATTCGACAGTGCAGAAAGTGCCTCCAAACGTTCATCTTTGGAAGTTGCCTCCGTTGCTTGAAGAAGGATCTCATCAACCTTTACTTTCGCCTCTTTTTGCTCAGTAGTAACTTTAGCCCAGTCTGTGGCAAATTGTTCAATTGCCTGCTTTGCCTCAGTTTCATTATCCTGCTTCGTATTCATCAGTGCATCACTAATCGCAATATATAAATGACTATAAGATTGCGCTGCTTGCACTGGTACAGCTAATGTCAGTAGTAAGCAAATAATCAAACTACAGCGCGTTAAAAAGTGCTTCACCTAAGTAACTCCCCTTTTGTACACCAGGGAAGCAAGCAAACACAGCACTGCCTCGATGGGTAATGTATTCATTCATTTTATCCATTCGCCCTAAACTATTTTGAATGGCTGTAAATTGTGCTGGGTCTTTTTGAAAAGAGATGAATATTAGCCCTGCATCATGTGCACCAGTATTCGACATAACGCCAGATGCGTAAGAATAAGAGCGACGTAACATACGGGCACCTGATTTTCGTGCCAAATGTACATGAGATGTATCTGGCATAATATACTCACCTTTACTATCTTTTGCCTCTACATCAAAATCATCAAATTCCTTTGTTTTACCAAGCGGAGCACCACTATCACGATAGCGACCAAATGTTGCTTCCTGGTCCTTTAAAGATGTACGATCCCATGTTTCAAGATGCATTTGGACTTTACGTGCAATCAAATAAGAGCCGCCTTTTAGCCAGCCTTTATCAACCCAAACAACCTCATTTAAATCCTTCTCATCTGTAATCGCTGGATTCACAGTGCCATCCTTGAATGCAAATAGATTTCGCGGTGTTCCTCCACCAGCAGGAAACGAGTTAAAACCTGCCTGCGACCATTTAACCTCCACTTTACCAGAGGCTGCACGTACTAAATTACGCACGGCGTGAAATGCTACCTGTGGATCATCCGCACAGGCTTGAATACAAAGATCACCGCCAGTAAATTCCTTTTGCAGCTGATCTTTCGGGAAATGTGGTAAATCCTTTAACTCCGCAGGCTTCAAATGCTGAATACCGAGCTTATCAAACAAAGATGGTCCTACACCAATCGTAATGGATAAATTGGAAGCATCTAAGCCATCTGCTTCTCCTGTATCGCCTGTCGGAACTCTAGTATTCGTTGTTAAATCGACCATTAACTCACCATTCATTAAACGTACAACAAGAGGTGTCCATTGTTTGAACAACTCTTGTAGGTCTTTCTTAGATGTCAATAAAACATCCAAAGAAGCAAAATAAATATTTGTTTGTACAGGCGTAGTGATGCCTGATTGATGCTTGCCATAAAAATTAACTTTACTACTAGCAGTTGTGCTGTCAGCAACAGGCTCAAAGACATCATAGCCCATTACTTTCATGACACCGCCTAAGCCAGAGGCACCAATTGCTGCACCCGCTACACCAATGCCTGTAAGCTTTAACATTTCACGTCTAGATATTTTTTTATTAATCCATTTTTCATCGTTTGACGCTGTCATTTTATATCACTCCAAAATAATGCCCATTTGACTTAATGGTTCACCCAGTTGATTAACAGCTGCTGCAAGTGCTTTAGTATTTTCCTCCGTTAACTCCTCATAGGAAACATAGCCACCATCAGCTGTTGCATGTTGTGCTAATAAGTCATCCACTGCTTTAAATTTTTCATCTAAAGTTGCTACTAGTTCTTTGTCTTTTGCCTCTAATTTAGAGCGTAGAATTTCAAAGATTTTTTCTGCACCTTCGATATTAGCCTTAAAGTCATAAAGGTCAGTATGAGAGTAGATTTCTTCTTCACCAGAGATTTTAGATGTTGATACTTCATTTAATAAATCAACGGCACCAGTGATCATTAAATCTGGTGTCACTTCAACTGTTTGAACTAATGCATGTAATTCTTTTGCATCTGCTAATAATTGATCGGCAATTGCTTCATAGCCTGCCGTTTTATTTTCTACCCATAGGGCATATTCAAGCTTATGATAGCCTGTCCATTCTTCCTCGCCCTTACCTTCTTCTTGAATATCCGCTAAACGACCATCGATTCTTGGGTCAAGGTCGCCAAAGCTTTCTGCAATTGGCTCAGAACGTTCGAAATACATACGTGCTGGTGCATAGGCTGCTTTTGCGCCTTCAATGTCGCCCGCTTTAAATAGATTCACGAATTTTTCTGTTTCCAGCAGGAATTGATCCATTTGCTCTAAAGCAAATTTTTGATAGGCTGATAGTTCAGCAGATAAATCCACTTCTTCTTTTACTGTATCTGCTTGCTCTGTTTGTGGCTTTTCTTCCTTTTTTGCTTCATCTGTATTGCCGCAGCCAGTCATAATGATACCCCCTGCAACTAATACTGACAATAACGATGTTTTCTTCATGCTAAAATACCTACTTCCGAATTAGTTTATATTGAGAATGATAATGATTATCATATTTGATTGCAAGAAGTATTTTTATTTAAAGAAAAAAACGTCATTTTGTAGTTGAAATTTATACACAACTAGCAAAAAGACGATTTTTCTACAATATAATGATTCTAATCTATGAAATTTTTGCTTGTTTCAAGTTTTCATATTTCCCATATAAGAAATAATAAAGCACAATTGATAGTAATATTACAAATATCATTGCGAAGAAAATAGCACCGTAGCCCATTGAAGGAACGAAGAACCCTAAGAAGTATGGACCAACACCTAAGCCGAAATCATACAAAATAAAGTATGTAGATGTCGCAAGTCCTAAACGTTCATTAGGTGTTACCTTGATGGCAATTGCTTGTGCTACAGAATTGAAGTTCCCATAGCCGACCCCAATACATGCAGCAGCGATTAAAAAGGCTATTGTAGTTGTCGCTGAGCTAAAGGCATACATGCCTATCGCAAAAATGACTAGACAGGGATAAATAATAATATTTGCTCCTCTAGCATCTAATAATTTTCCTGTAAATGGACGAGTTGCTAAAATAACAACTGCATAGATAATAAAGAAATAACTTCCCGCTGTCACCAAATCAAGCTCTTTTGCGTAAAACGTCATAAAGGACATTACACCAGAGTAGGCAAAGCCAATAACAAGCGCTACAAACGCAATTGGTAATGCCCGCATCTCAATAAAGTTTGATACCTTAAAGCCAGCTTTCACTGTTGCTTCTGTTGCTTTCTTAGGCATGTATGGCACCGTTACGATGAAATACATTAAAAAGCAAATAATTGCCAAAACTGAATCGACAGCAAAAATCATACGATAATCCTCAAACAACTGTGTTAAAAGAATCCCAATAAATGGACCAATCGCAGTGGCTAAAATTGCACTTAAACTGTAATAGCCAATTCCTTCTCCACGACGTTCAGAAGGTAAAATTTGTGCAATAATTGTTCCCGTTGCTGTACTTGCCACACCTAGAGCAATCCCCTGCACTAAGCGATTCAGCATTAGTAAGGGAAGATTACCTGCTATAAAATAGGACATTGTTGACAGCATAAAAAGTAATAATCCGCAAAACAATGTTTTTTTACTACCCCAGTCACCTATAATACGTCCTGCACCAAGGCGCCCAAACAATGTCCCAATAATAAAAATACTGGATACTAACCCTGCTGTACTTGTTGAAGCATGAAATTGCTCTACCGCATAGGCTGCAATCGTCACCATTAATAAATAAAAAATTAAAGTAATCGTAAAATTGATAAGGGAGACGATTAAAAAGTCCTTTGTCCAAAGTTTCTGTCTAGTTGCTTCCACGTTGCTCTCTCCTATTGATTGATATTCATACAAATTCTTGCTAAAACCTGTGTCGCAATTTCAATATCTTGCTGTGGTACATTTGCAAGTGCCTGCTCAAAAAACGGATTCAGCTGCGACTTTATTTCCTGCACAAGCTCTTCCCCATACGTCGTTAAGTGAACCAGCTTTTCACGCTTATCCTTACCCGCTACAGTTTCCACATAGCCTAGCTCTACAAGTTTATGAACAAGCTTCGTTACACTCGGCTTCTCTATAGACATAAAATTAGCAATATCTACAAACGAATGAGGACCTTTATCCTTTAAGAAACGAAGTACTGCCCATTGCGAGCTATATAACTGATATGGTTCAAGTTGTACATTCAACTGATTGATAAACGGCCTATACATTAAACGGTATTGATTGAAAAATTCCTGTTCCACTGTCATAAGATCACTTCCTTCACTATTGGTTAGCCTAGCTAACTATATACCTAAAAAATTTATTTGTCTAGTAGGAAATGAGCGAGTGACTGCTGGAGTAATGGTCTTTTTATACGCTAAATGAGCGTTCATGCTATCCAACTACTAGTGCGTTATCCTTCACTTTCCCTCATCTATCCATCACTTTGCACGTTCTATCCCTAGCTTTGCACACGCTATCCCTCTACCTGTGCGTATCCTTCACTTTTCCGCTTCTATCCATCACTTTGCGCGTTCTATCCGCCACTTTCTAAGTGCTATCCCTCACTTTGCACACGCTATCCCTCTACTTGCGCGTATCCTTCAGCATCCACACGCTGTTCGCCAGCGAAGCCTGCTTGTATGCGTCGTAAATGCTCATTATAATTGAAGTACTCATTGTAGGTTCTAGGCAGTCTCCTTACAATTACCTCGAGTATTTTCTGTAACTCCGAAATTTGATGTGCTAATAGAATCATTTTTACACCTCCTGCCATGATTATACAAAAAAAGAACCTCCACAAATGAGGTTCCCAAAAACTTGAAATATAAAGATCATAAAATAAATATTTCACTATTTTTTCTAGGTAAAAAGTACAGTAATTTATATATCCACTATCGTTTGCTATTACATTTCTGCTCAGTCAGTTCGAACATTCTATCATACATTCTTCCTTAATAAATACAAAAAGTATGGTGCGCCGATAAAAGCAACAACAATTCCAGCAGGAACGGTTGCACTCGCAATAGCAACACGTCCAATTGTATCAGCAAGCATAAGCAAGCTTGCTCCAATAAACAATGTCAGAGGTAAAAAGAATTGATAGCGTGGGCCAACGAGCTGTTTAGCAATATGTGGGGCCATCAAACCGATAAAGGCAATACCACCTGTTACAGAAACTGCGGCTGCCGCTAACGCCACGGCTACAATTAATAGACGTAATCGTTCACGTCCAATATTCATGCCGAGACCAACTGCTGTTTGCTCTGTCATCGCCAAGACATTAAGGACATTGGATTTATAGAAAATATAAGGAATACCGAGTACAAGCCAAGGTACTAAAGCCCAGAAAAATGGCCAATCTGTTCCCCAAACACTGCCTGCCAGCCATTGCGCAATAAATTGTACATCACTACGCTCTGCTGAGGAAATTAACACCATCATGACCCCTGATAAAGCAGAAGCTACCCCTACCCCTATTAAGATAAATTGAATAGGGTGCACACCTTTATTGCGTTGATAAGAGAAAAAGTAAATGCAAAGCGCTGTTAATAGGGCACTACAAAATCCTACAACTGGTAAAACATAAGCAAAGTGAGGAAGATTGCCTTTTACTAGTAGATAAAAGGCAGTAATCCCAACACCTGCACCTGAACTGATACCAATCATACCAGGATCTGCTAAATCATTGCGTGTAACGCCCTGCAAAACAGCTCCCGCTAATGCTAAGGCCATTCCTGCCGCTACCAGTACAAACATCCTTGGTAATCTGACCGAGAATAATACGAAGGACTCTTTAAAACTACCGTCGCCTAGCAAGGTTGGGATAATGCGATCAATCGAAACAGAGGCTGGACCTAAAGAAATGCCCAAAACAAAGATCAATATCATGACTACAAGCCAAGTAAAAAACCACTTTCGCTGTTTTTTGCGACCTTCTTTAAACAAATTGGCGTCCTCCCTTCCGCACTAATAATAGGAAGAATGGAAGTCCAAGAATGGAAATAATCGCTACAACTGGCGTCTCAAATGGTGCATTAATCATGCGCCCTGCAAAATCAGCCATCACCATAAACCAACCACCAACAATGGCGCTCATTGGTAATACAAAACGATAGTCTGTCCCTACAAACGCACGAACAATATGCGGTACCATTAAACCTACAAATGCTAGATTCCCAACAAGTGCCACAGCAGAGCCTGCCAGAATAACAACAACAAACATCATGATTCCTTTAATAAATGTTGTATTTTGTCCAACACCTACTGCTACTTCTTCATTTAAGCTTAAAATCGTTAATTGACGACTAAAAGCAAATGACAGTAGTAGACCGAGAACTATCACAGGGACGATCAGTAACGCCTGCCATGTTGTGCCAATGAAACCGCCACTTGTCCACATCGAAACATCCTTGGAAATTTGAAATAAGATGCCTGTCCCTTCCGCAATCGCTTGTAATAAAGCAGTAACAGCTGCACCAGCTAAAACAAGCCTCAACGGAGAAAAGCCTTTCTTAGTAGAAGCCCCAATCCCATAAACAATTATCATACCAATTCCAGCCCCAACAAAGCAGGCTAAAATTAAAGTATAGTATGAGAACTTTGGGATAAATGCCATGGTTAAGGCAAGGGCAGCATTTGCCCCTGCCGTTAAACCAAGCAGACCTGGATCGGCTAATGGATTTCGTGTAACCCCCTGCATAATCGCCCCTGCGACAGCGAGTGCACTGCCAACAAAAATAGCGGCAATGATACGAGGAAATCGAATTTCACGTAAAATCGTGTAATGCTTACCACCACTTTGTCCGACAATTGCTTGATAGACATCCTGAATGCTCGTATTCGCTGCACCTAAGCACAGAGAGATACTGGCTGTGCCGAATAATACGATCAATGCAAGCAATACCTGAAGCCAAAATGGAAACTGTCGAAACTTTGTCATTTGCCTTCGCTACTCTCTACTAATTATTGTAAAAATTTCTCTTCAAAGAACTTCAGTTGATGTTCTAATGTAATAGGGTCATTGAAGTAAAAGGCATTCGCATTCACTTCAAATAAATGACCATTTTTCACAGCCTCTAAATCTTTAAACCATGCTGCGTCTGTAAAGGAGTTATCTTGATCTTGGAACATACTGAAGATCACATAGTCCCCTGCGTAATCCCCTAAAACTTCTTGAGAAATTGCATAGTAGCCTGGCTCTAGTGCTGTTTCTTTTACTTTCTCAGGCATTTTTAAGCCCATTTCTTGGTATAAAATCTCTGTTCCACGACCCCAGTTATCGCCATAAATATAAAATTGTTTATTAAAGTTTTCCGCCACTGTTACAGTCGCATCTTCACCGATTTTTTCTTTAATTTTTTTACCAGTTTCTGCTGCACGAGATTTAAAATCCTCTACCCATTCAGTAGCTTCTTTTTCTTTGTTGACTACTTTTCCGATTTCAATAAATTGTTGTAAATAATCAACTTTCCCGTACGTAAATAGCACAGTTGGTGCAATTTCTGATAATTTATCAGCATTTTCAATTCCATTTAAGCCAATGATTAAATCTGGCTCTAGCTCCAGAATTTTTTCAATATCTGTATTTTCAACAACTACTGCATCTTTAATCGCATCTTGGAAGTTCGGATTTTTCGCTGCCCATGCATCTACCCCGACAACATTGACATCAAGCTGTAATAAATCCCCTACAAAAGAAGATAACACGACTACTCGTTTAGGGTTTGCTGGTACTTCCATAGGACCTGTCTCGGATTGATAAGTAATTGTTTCTGCTGTAGTTGCTTCTTTTGAACCTTCATCAGCCTTTTCTGTTTCCTCCTCTTTATTGCCACACGCTGCTAATACTAGTACCAGCATCATAAACATTGGTAATAACCACTTTTTCATTGTCATTCTCCTTTTAAACGGTTTGTAATAAGTTATATGTAATGCACATTGGTTTATTTGTTCGTGGATCTTGGCCAATAACCGCATCAATATTAAACACTTTTTTTAATACTTCTGGAACCATGACTTCCTCAGCTGTTCCAAACTTTATAAGCTCTCCTTGTGATAGAGCCACAATATAATCGGAGAATCGTGCTGCTTGATTTAGATCATGGAGTACCATGACAATCGTGCGCCCTTGTTCTTCATTAAGCTTGTAAAGTAACTCTAAAACCTCTAATTGATGTGCCATATCTAAATATGTTGTCGGCTCATCTAAAAATATGATGTCGGTTTCTTGAGCTAATGCCATCGCAATCCACACTCGTTGACGCTGTCCACCTGATAAAGCATCTACAGATTGAAAACGGAAGTCTTCGGTTTTTGTCACCTGTAAAGCCCAATCAATGACATCTTTATCCTTTTGTGATAAATTGCCAAAGCCCTTTTGATAGGGAAATCGACCGTAGGATACAAGCTCTTCCACAGTTAAACCATGTGCACTTTCAGGGCTTTGTGGTAAGATGGCCAGTTCTTTCGCCAATTCTTTCGTTTTCATTTTGGAGATATTTTGACCATCTAGTACGACCTGTCCACTCTCATGCTTTAAAATACGTGTAATGGCCTTTAATAAGGTGGATTTTCCACAACCATTTGAACCTATGATGGTTGTTATTTTGCCATCTGGAATTTGCAGCGATAAGTCATGCACAATCGTTTTATTCTCATAGCCAACACGAATCGATTCAACTTCTAAACGCAATTTGGACCCTCTCTTTCTTTTTACTTCATTCCATGCTATGATAAGCACAATTAAAAATGATAATCATTATCACTAGAATTAGTCTAGTTTTCTGATAAGAATTTGTCAATTACTTTTTTACTATTTTTTAAGGATGTGGCAATAAAAATGCAACATATTTATGATGTAACGATTATTGGCGGAGGTCCTGCTGGCTTATATAGCGCCTTTTATAGTGGGTTACGTGGGTTAAAAACGAAATTAATTGAGAGCCAATCACAACTTGGTGGAAAAGTATTACTTTATCCTGAAAAGCTTATCTGGGATATTGGTGGACATCCCCCTATATTAGGTGAGCAATTTGTCAAACAATTAATCGAACAAGCGAAAACATTCGACCCAACCATTTTGACAGACACTAAAGTAGATTTTATTAAACGTCAGGACGATGTTTTTATAGTACATACGGCGACTGGTGAAAAGCATTATAGTAAAACTGTGCTTTTAGCTGTTGGAGGCGGCATCATTAACCCTCAAAAGTTAACACTTGAAGGAGCCGAAAAATATGAAATGTCAAATTTACATTATACTGTTCAATCCTATAATCGTTTTGTAAATAAGGACATTATTATTTCAGGTGGAGGCAATGCGGCCATAGATTGGGCTGTTGAGCTAAGCCCTATTGCCAAAAGTATTACGGTTGTTTATCGTAAAGACACATTATCAGCTCATGAAGCAACAATAAAGGAAGCACTTGATGTTGGTGTGCATATAGAATGCAATACAAGCATTACAAAACTTACCGCAAATGCTGATAAAACAGCTATTCAATTAGTCACATGTGAAAATACGAAAACCAATCAGAGCTATACTCGTCAAATCGATGAGGTGATTGTTAGTCATGGCTATAATCGTGAAGCATCCCTCGCATTTGACGAAGCCATTGCCATTCCTAAAAAAGATGATTATTATTTTGATGGAAAAGCAACAGGAGAAACGGTACAGCCTGGTATTTTTGCAGCAGGCGATATTTTATCGTTTGAAGGAAAAATCAATCTGCTTCTCGGGACATTCCAAGATGCAACCAATGCGGTTAACTCGATTAAAACGTATTTAGAGCCAACAGCCTATCGTCATGGTATGGTCTCCTCTCATAATGAGCTATTTAAAGAAAAAAATCGCTCTATTATCGAAAAGCAACTTGTCTAAGTAAATTAATCCAAAAAATAACCCTCTTAAGAAGTCATTCTTAAAGAGGGTTTCTAACTTTTATCTAAATAAACTTAATAATGCTCCCATCTGCCTTAACATATTTACTCCATTCGTAATCGTACCAGCATGCCCCATAATCGTATTTAAATGATTTGGCAAATTTCCTACTCTAGAAGGTTGAAATTGTTGATTAGGAGAATAGGAAGGTTGCATCATTCTACCTCGAAAAGGAGGTCCAAAATATTGTCTATTGCTTGGCGGATATGGTCCTCTTCTAAAATTCGGCTGAAAATATGGCATTGATTCACCCCCTATCTGAAAGCTTCTAAACTAGTATATGTACTTATTACATTAATGAATTAGACTTTTGAAGAAGTACTTAAAAATAATATAGTTTTATCTCGCCTCCAAAAATATGGAACTCTAGTGTTTGGACTTACACCATGATATTTTGAAGGAACCATACTAGTTTCATTTTCATACTATATGAAAAAAGAAGGTGGTTTTCATTCAAGGTTCTAATTATCTCGAATTTTTAGCGAAATTTGGTGTTGGAGGCGCACATCCTGGTGGTATTAATCTGTCAAAGGAGCTATTTAAAGCAGAGAGCATTCAGCAATCCTCACATATTTTAGATGTCGGATGCGGGACAGGGCAAACGGCTGCCTATTTGGCTACACACTTTCAAGCAAAAATAACAGGAATAGATATCAACCCCATCATGATAGAAAAAGCCCGTCACAGAATGAAAAAAACACGTTTACCAGTCAACATCATACAAGGCTCTATTATGCAAACTTCATTACCAAATGAGTCATTTGACTTGATATTTGCTGAATCAGTTCTTGCTTTTGTTGATCAACAAATTGCCTTGCAAGAGATTTATCGTTTATTGAAGCGAGGTGGCCGCTTCATTGCCATTGAATTTACCATTCCCGAAATACTACCCCCTCAACTTGCAGATGACATTCAACAATTTTACGGATTTGATGCACTCCTTATGAAAAAGGATTGGGTAGCCTTATTACAGCAGGCTGGTTTTCATAATATTCGCATACAAAAAAATAAATCTATCTCATCAAAGCCTGAATTTAATTTCTCCAAAGATATTGAATCAGAACTATATGATATAATGGATCAACATATTGCCATGAACGTAAAATACGAAAAAATTTTGGACTATCGTATTTACTCCTGCTCAAAATAATCGCATTTCACCAGCACCCAAAGCGATGCTGGTTTTTTGTTACATATGACAGGTGTCATAAAGATTCTTTGACTGCTGTGAATAGGTTTTCACTTGGCGTTTTCTTATCATTAAACGTAAGAAAACATAGAAAGAGTGATTGAACATATGCAAACACAACAAAGACTTCCCTTTATTGATATGTTAAGAGGTTTCGCTGTCTTAGGAACTCTTGGTACGAATATTTGGATTTTTGCCTATCTTGGCGATTTATCGTATATCACAACGAGTAACTATAGTGGTTGGTGGTCCTTGAACGATTTTTTACGAATGGTGGTATTATTTTTAGTCAATGGTAAGTTACTGGGACTGTTAACAATTATGTTTGGTGTAGGCTTACAATTAAAATATCAACAAGCGTTAAGAAAAGGAAATGCTTGGCCTGGCATATATCTTTGGACAATAGTCTTTTTAGGTTTGGAAGGGCTACTTCATTACACACTTGTCATGGAATATGATATTTTAATGAGCTATGCCGTAACAGCTTTTATCGTTACCTTTATTATCAGATTAGGCGACAAAGCAATGACAAGGGCTTTCTATCTCTTTGGAAGCTTTCATATCCTCATGATACTGCTTATTTTTATAAGCTCATTACAAGGGGCAATGGTTTCCTTCAATGGCATGGAGTCAGTCGCTGCACTGTATGAAAATGACACATGGCTAGCTCAAGTACAGCATCGCCTGACAAACTTTTTGTTTTATCGCACGGAAGCTATTTTTATTATCCCTATGAATGTCTTTTTATTTATACTAGGTGTAAAGTTTATGCGTAATGAGGTTTTTTCATCTACAGACAAAGGACGTCAGGCTCGACACAAGCTTTTCAAACTCGGTGTATTCATTGGTATCCCTTTAAATCTACTTATTTTTATTCCTGGGGGACTTTTTGATTTTCCTGTTCGTTATTTATGTGCGCCGATTCTATCGATTGGCTATATTGGAATTTTAGGTAAACTGGTAGAATATAAGAGGCTGGATTGGCTTTGGCAGCGCTTTGCAGATGTCGGCAAAATGTCTTTGAGCTCTTATGTCCTACAAAACGTGCTTGCATCTATTATTTTTTATGGCTGGGGACTTGGGCTTGGAGGACAATTAAATAGCATTCTAATTATTAGCATTTGGCTAGCCCTTTCTTGTCTTCAACTTGCTCTAGCGTCATTTTGGCAGAAGCAATTTCATATTGGCCCGATGGAATGGATTCGGAAAAAAACCATTCAAGCTATGACACGACATTAAGCAATAAAGGATGGTGTAAGCAATAAAAATTTATCCTCGAGAGCAAGTAAAACATTATTTAATCATCGATGCTGTATCCTTGATTGTCCTGATAACGATGGTGTTATGGTCAGATTCAAACCTCCCCTTCGTGGCTAAAATAGCTATCTTAGGCTTGTACTTAGGTGCTTTCTATATAGCTTTATGGCATCAAGATTGGAAGCTACTTCTTGCGTCACTTGTAGGATTCGTTCTTATTAGCATCTTGGGCATTTATGAGGATATCTTCATGCTCGTCTTCGGATTTACCTTTGCCGATTTATTGGGAAGAGCCAAATCTAAATGGCATATCGCTGGTGGTATACTTGGCATTGCAGTCATGTTTTTAGTCGTTATGAGGCTGACCACAGATTCCCTATTACCCGTTGAATCACAGGTACTAGCGCCCATAATGATCATTCAATTGGTATTCCCTGTCCTTATTTATTTTGTAGAAAAGTCGAAGAACCTACAATCCGAATTGGCTGATGTCAATACCCAGCTCGTTCAACAAGAGGAAAGACAGCGTATTGCCCGAGATCTCCATGACACAATTGGGCACACGTTAACGATGATTAAAGTTAAAACAGAACTTACTACAAAACTTATTGATCGAGATCCTACAAGCGTTAAGCAAGAGCTAAATGATATATTAGCCACAACACGTACAGCCTTAAAGCAAGTACGTGAGCTCGTTTCGGATATGAATTTTGTACCTTTACATACTGAGCTCCTACACTGCCAGCAGCTTTTACAAAGTGCGAATATTACTACGACTATTAACAATCAATGTCCTAAAATCGTTCTTTCCAGTGTTGAGGAAACAATGCTAGCACTGTGTGTACGGGAAGCTACCACCAATATGCTGAAGCATAGCCATGCACAAAACTGCCAGATCACGATACAATGTCAAAATGGACAATATTCGCTTGCTATCATAGATGATGGGATTGGCTTGCAGCATAAGGGACTCGGCAATGGCATCCATTCGATGAAAGAAAGAATGCATGTTCTTCAAGGTGATGCCATTATTGAAGGGAATACAATGACTGGGACAAGCGTATTATTCAGCATACCAATTCAAGATGGAAAGGAGCCCCCAATATGATACGTGTTTTACTAGCAGAGGATCAACAAATGTTACGTGGTGCCTTAACATCTCTGTTGTCATTTGAGCCTGATATTGAAGTAATTGCAGAGGTTTCAGATGGTCAAAAAGCTTGGGACTACATTCAACAGGAGCTACCTGATGTTTGCCTAGTGGATATTGAAATGCCCAATCTGTCAGGATTAGAGCTTGCTGAAAAAATTAAACAGGCCAATTTACCCTGCAAAGTGATGATTGTCACAACCTTTGCACGACCTGGCTATTTACAAAAAGCAATGGATTGCGAGGTACACGGCTATCTATTGAAGGATGAACCGATTGATTATTTAATTGCTACTATTCGAAAAATTATGCAAGGTGAAAAGGTTGTTAGCAAGGATTTAGCTGCTACCTTGTTTATGAAGGAGCAAAACCCTTTAAATGAACGTGAAATTGCGGTGCTACAGCTTGTGAAAGAAGGCTTGACCACAAATGAAATTAGTAAACAATTATTTTTAACAAAAGGCACCATACGTAATTATCTATCGACCTCTATTCAAAAGCTTCAAGTTGAATCTAGACAGCAAGCTGCTCAAGTTGCTAGTGAGAAAGGCTGGCTATAAAAAAATCTCGCCACGGATGTGACGAGATTTTTACTATTAGTGATTACTTTCCTTGTAAGACTACATTTGTCGCTGTAGCCCAGTTGTTTAATGGTACAACCTTATAATTTACATTTGTCTTTAATGTATCTCCATTGGCAATATCAAAGATGCCTACAGCCCCTTTACGTGATGAGTAGCGGTATTGTGCTTGTAATTTGCTACCATCATTTCCTCGTAGCTCTACACTTCTGCCAGCAAGTAAATCAGATTGTGGATCATTCGTTAATTGTAATTCAAATGATTTATTATCAATTGCTGTAGCTAATTGCAGTGTAAACGGTGCGATTTCTTTCGCTACAAAGCTCTTTTCATCAATCTCAGCCCATTGGGAGTACACGCGATATGTGACACCTTGCTTTAAAATTTTGCCAGCAGGTAATCTAAATTGTGAAGCCTGTTTGCCATCAGCAGCTTGTGTAAATGGTACATAATTAGCAACAAACTCTTCTCCTTCGCTTGTTTTCACTGTTACATAGCGATCACGTAAGGAAGAAATAATATCAAAGTGTTTGCCATTTGCATCGCGATTATGACGATCTAAGCTAAATGCAAGATCTCCACGCCCTGCACGGTATGCTTCAATAATATTTGCATAATCCACTACCCCATCCTCTTGGAACGCTGCCAGTGTAAATGTATCATTTGTTACTTGTGCTACATTTCTTACATATACTTTCTCATCTGTGCCTTCAAAAACTTTATTGCGTTGTTCTTTATAGCTTAATGTATAGATGAAGTCATCTTCTTGGAATGTGACAGGTACAATATATGTACTCTTAGAACCTGTCATTAAACGTGGCACATTGACAATCTCTAAATCTCCATTAAAAATAAAATGTTTCTTAACAACATCTAAATTGTTCAGATCTACATCAGCAGCTACTAATGGTTGGTTGAACGTAATTTGTAATGTCATTGTGTTTAAAGGCTTAATGTTTGTAATTTTCGCTACCTGCTCATTTTCGGCAGCTACTACAGCTTTTTTACTCACCGCCTCTACGTTTAAAGGCTCGTTAAATGTGACAAAACCTGCTGATAATACCGATAAGGCAAATGCTGCTGGGACAATTCGTTTTCTTAATTTCATTTCTATCCTCTCCCTTTTTCCATAAAATTTGTTGACAAGATTTATCATAAAGACCATATCTAAATTGCCAATAAATAAACTATTAAAAAAGAATTAAAAAATAGAAAAAATAATTTAAGAAAAAATCCATAAAAAAACCGTAGAGAATGATACTCTACAGTTTACAAAGCATATGATGTTTTTTATACCGCACCTGCTGCGATGAGGATATTTTCAATCTCTTTGAATCCTTGCTTTTTCGCATGCTGTAATGGTGTCACATTATTATTATCTGGAATATTCACATCAGCACCATGGTCAATTAATAATTGAACTACAGTTTGCTGTGTTGTGTTCCCATTATTTAGAACAATTGCCTCCATCAGTGCTGTCCATCCCAAACGATTAACATGGTTGACGTCAATAGTGGTATTGTTTAATAGTTCCTCTATGACCTCGACATGACCATGCTCTGCCGCTGGAATTAATGCTGTTCCCCCATATCTATTTAAAATCTTAGGATCTGCACTAGCTTGAATCGTCAGCTTTAGAATGTCAAGATAGCCTTCTGCACCTGCATAAAGAAAGGGCGTATTTAGCATATCATCTTGAATATTGACATCGGCATCTGCATCAATTAATAATTTTGCTGCTTCGACATCCTGATTGTACGTGGCAATCATTAACGCTGTTCGTTTTTTTGAATCTTGAGCATCGATATCCACCCTTTGATCCAAAGCATTTTGAAGCGCATCCAAATCACCTTTTTCTACTGCTTGAAACAATACACTAGTCCAATCTGTAGCCATCTCCTCGCGACCCCCTTTACTAATCTTTAGAGACTCTGTTTCGTTTGAGGCACATCCCTGAAGTATAAACGATAAAGCTATCATAACTACCTGCATTTTCTTCAATTGTCATACACCCTCACTGTTATGATGTTGTCATACTTTCCTTAGTGTAAGTGGTAATGCTAAATTACCCATTAAGCATTTCTTAAAAAAGTCTAAAATTTTGTCAAAAAAATACCTCGCCGCCACGACGAGATATTCTTTCTTAAACATTAAAGCGGTACCCTGCCCCCCACACCGTTTCCAAAAACTTTGGCTGTGCTGGATCACGTTCAATTTTTTCACGTAGCTTTCGAATATGCACAGTAACGGTTGAAACATCCGCAGCTGATTCATAGCCCCAGTTTCTTTCATATAACTGCTCTTTACTTAATACTTGATTTGGATGTTTGACAAAAAACACAAGCAAATCAAATTCCTTTGTGGTAAAGGCAATTTCTTCGCCATTCACGAAGACCTTTCTGGCAGATGTATCGATTGTAATGCCATGTATGGACATAATATGATTCGTTTGCTGGGTTGTGGCTAGACGCTCATACCTTGATAAATGCGCCTTGACCCTTGCCACGAGTTCACTTGGGCTAAATGGCTTTGTAATATAATCATCCGCTCCTAGACCAAGACCACGAATTTTATCAATATCCTCTTTTTTAGCTGAAACAAATAATATTGGAATGTTGTTCACTACACGAATCTGTTTACAAATTTCAAAGCCATTCATCCCAGGAAGCATAATATCCAAAATAATTAAATCGTAATCACCTTGAAGTGCCTGCTTCAGCCCATCATCTCCATTATGTTGAATGTCTACTGTAAAATCATTAATCTCTAAATAATCACGTTGGAGCTCCGCTATGCTCACTTCATCTTCAATTAGCAGTATTTTTTTCATTTTTGCTAACCCTCTCCTCAGCCTTTTTTAGTGCAATGAATATGCTGGTCCCCTTTGTTAATTCGCTCTTCACCCAAATATCGCCATCCATTTCAAGCACGATTTGTTTCGCAATGGCTAACCCTAAGCCACTACCTCCAGTTTGTGAATTTCGGGAGGGCTCTGCACGGTAAAAACGATCAAAAATATGAGGTAAAGCTGCAGGGTCTATTCCCGTACCATTATCTGTTACTTGTATAATTGCATCATCTACTCGCTCATGCAGGGAAATAATGATTTGCTTATATGATTTATCCATATATTTTTCGCTATTGTTTAATAAATTCGACAGTACACGTCTTAATTTATCACGATCAGCCATCGCAAAAAGAGGTGAACCCGCTGATATATATT
The DNA here is from genome assembly GCF_050272555.1 of Lysinibacillus sp. NPDC047702. Classification (NCBI taxonomy): domain Bacteria; kingdom Bacillati; phylum Bacillota; class Bacilli; order Caryophanales; family Bacillaceae; genus Lysinibacillus; species Lysinibacillus sp. NPDC047702. Next base: position 48,815 of record NZ_JBNNMG010000037.1, read on the forward strand.
GTACATGAATGTCTCTTGCAATAAAGTCAAAGCTAGCATCCTCTACATAATCATGCATGTATTGATGAAGATTCACACTTTCCATTTGAAAAGGAATCTTCTTTAAGTCCAATTTAGAAAATAAGAAGAGCTCATCGATTAATACATCCATATCCTTTGCTTTTGTATAGATGGTTGTTAAATATTTATCCATTTTTTCTTCTGTATTAGCCACGCCGTCTTTAATACCCTCAACATAGCCAATAATGGAAGTTATCGGCGTTTTTAAATCATGAGAAATATTTGATAATAATTCTTTACGATTTTCTTCATATTGAAGCTGAAGTTGAACAGAATCTTTTAGCTTTACTCTCATTTCCTCAAATGATCGATTGAGCTGACCAATTTCATCATTCGAACGAGAAGTAATTTCAAAATTTAAATCACCAGATTTAATCCGTTCAGCTCCTTCCTTTAAAGTTGTGATAGGATTAATAATACTTCTAGATACTAAATAATTTAACAAACCTATAATCATCATAAATAATAGAAATAAAATACCTAAAAGAATAGGTAAAAGCTCTCGTGTTAATTCCGCATGGGAACTAACCTCTCTCAAAACAAAAATACTCCCCTCTGTTTTATCTGGAAAATAAAAATCGAACTTAACGTACGTATAAAATGCTTGATTAATCATAATGGTGTCGCGTGAATTAATATTGGTCGCTTCAAAACCAGGTAAACTTTTGAGCAATAATTTCTCATGATCTTTCTGTGATGCATAAACAATTTGATGATCTTTACGCACAACGATTTCAATGGATGGTGCATTTATTTTTTGTAGCTGTTCGATGTCTAGTAATTGCTGGGGATTATTTTTCGCCAATAATTTCAAATCTAGAAAAGCATTTTCTTCTACCATTGTTAAAGGTTTTTGCACATAGGATTTTTTGTAAAAATGCTCAATCGCTTTCACATCACCTGTTATCGCATAGGAAAAAAGAAAAACCGATGCTAATAAAAGCGTGATAGCAATGATAATAACCCCTACATAAGATAGCAAAAACCTCGTTTTAATTGACATATGCATTCCCCCAATAAGCTGAAACTATTAGCAATGTATCATACAAATCTTAAAACTTTATAAAATCGCGCTGAAAAATCTATAAACAATTTTTCAGCATCAATATAGTATTCCACTAATACTAACGAAACAAACACGAAAAAAATACGGCACATTCTCTACTGTGCCGTATTGCATGTTGTTGAAATACTATTATGTCAATGACATCAAGGTGACAAATTAAAAAGTATAGCCCTTTTTCAAAACGAGGGGTTGATCTCCGTTCCGAC
>NZ_JBNNMG010000038.1:0-50134 GCF_050272555.1 Lysinibacillus sp. NPDC047702
ACGGAGATCAACCCCTCGTTTTGAAAAAGGGCTATACTTTTTAATTTGTCACCTTGATTTCATTGACATAATAGTATTTCAACAACATGAAAAGAGACCTGATGACAATAATCATCAGGTCTCTTTTCTCATTATTGCTCGACAGTTTCCTTCACTTCTTCTTGCTCAGCTATAACTGGTGCCTGCTTTTTTTCTAGGCCTGCTGCAATTTGCTCTAGCTCAGGACGTAATGTATGCTTACCTGCATAGCTTTCAATAAGCTCCTTGACATCAATCCCTGAAGTTTCCTTTAAGGATTCTTGTAAAGTGGACATAAGGTTTGTTGCATAAGCAGTTACCTTGTTAGCACCACCACCTTCTCCACCACCAGTATCGACAACTGTAATCTTATCAATATTACCAAGAGGACTTGCAAGCTCCTTCGCATATTCTGGCATCATGCGTACAATCATATCTAAGACTGCCGCTTGACCGTAGTATTCAAAGGCTTCTGCGATTTTACGTTTCGCCTCCGCTTCTGCAAGACCACGCAGACGAATAATTTCTGCATCCGTTTCCCCTTTCGCACGCTCTGCATCCGCTTTTGCAAGACCGTCCAGACGAATTTTCTCTGCCTCGGCCTGTGCTAATGATTCAATACGGTATTTCTCTGCATCAGCCTGTGCGAGCTCACGCATTTTTTCGGCAGCTGCATTTTGCTCAACAGCGTAACGATCCGCATCTGCCTTTTTCTTCACTTCTGAATCGTATTGCTTCTCACGACGTAAAATTTCTTTTTCCTCTAATTCAATTTGCTTTTGACGTTCAATAATGCGAATTTGCATTTCCTGCTCGGTAACTTCCTGCTTTGCACGTGCAGTTTCCAGCTCATACGCTTGGTCTGCACGGGCTTTTGCGATATCCTGTTCACGGCGGAATTCAGCTACTTTTAATTGATTTTCTTTTTCCGCTTCAGCAATTTCAGTTGCACGCTCAAGCTCAGCCTTTTGTGCTTCTTTCGATGCCTCAGCACGTTTAATACGCGTCTCTTTATCTGCATCCGCAGTTGCGATATCTGCATCACGCTTAACCTGGGCAATTCGAGGCTTACCAAGAGATTCTAAATAGCCATTTTTATCACGTACATCCTTAATCGTAAAGGATACGATTGTCAGACCCATTTTTGCTAAGTCTTGGGATGCAACACGTTGTACTTCCTGAGAAAATTTATCACGATTTTTATAAATCTCCTCCACTGTCATTGAGCCTAAAATAGAACGTAAATGCCCTTCTAATACTTCACGTGCTTCATTTTCACGCTCATCTTTTTGCTTCCCTAAAAACTGCTCTGCTGCGGTTGCAATTTCAGAAATTGACCCGCCGATTTTAATGATAGCAGTCCCGTCAGCCATCACTGGTACTCCTTGCTCTGTATATACTTCAGGTGTTGTTACATCCAGCTTACTAGATAATAAGCTTAATGGCTGTGCCTGCTGGAAAATAGGAAATACAAATGTACCGCCACCACGAATTATTTTAATACGATTTCCTGACTCATCTTTATGTACATTTTTTGAGCCAAGATAGCTGCCTGTTACAATCAGTGCTTCATCAGGACCCGCTGTTCGATACTTTGTCACATATAGTGCCACAAGTGCGATTAAAATAAAAACTACTATACCTATTACAATTAAAATTTCCATGGACATATAAATATCTCTCCTTTAGACAAATTTCTTCTCATAGGATCTCACAAAAAGTGTGCCTTCTTTTACTTCCACAACAAGTACTGTCGTATCATAGTCGATTGCCTCATTGTCATAGCCAGTTGCTCGCTTAGAAATCATGCCACTTGCTGTTTCAATCACAACCTCTCCAAAGCCGTCACTTGGAATTGGGACAATAACCTTTCCAAGCTGACCACCAAGCGATTCTTCCGTATAGGCTAACGAAACATCCGCTGATCTAAGCGGAACAAGAACGAATAAATAAAATAATGCACTTAAAATTGCTCCGATGATAGCAGCCGCAAAGATATTCCAAACGCTAGGGAAAAAGGCTAATTTTTCTAAAATAAATCCAGCTGCTGACATCAACGTAATGAAAGATAGAATGACACTTGGATTAAAAATCGGTAGACCATCACCGATGCCTTCGACAGCATCACCAAAAAACATAAATAATAGCGTTGCAAGGCCAGCGAAGATTAATACCACTAAAAAGATTTGCTCGAGTGAATAGCCAAATAGCGTCAAGTTGTTCACCCCTTTTCATTGTATTACCTACTATACGGATGTACACATTCAAAAGTTTCATAATTTTTCTCATTTTTCTAACAAAAGAAGAGGAGCATAAAACATTATGCTCCCCATGATATGTATTAAATGTATGATGTATTAGTTCACTATGCGTAATTCCACGTCATGTCTGCCATATTGGACAGAAATCTCTTCAGATTCCACTAGTATATCAAGTCGATATCCTCTGATGGCACCACCTTTATCAGCAGCAATGGCCTTAAATTTTTCATTAGGCGTTTTAATTTCAACAATAGTTCCTAATGGGATAATGGCAGGGTCCACAGCGACAATGCGTAAATCCTTAAAATAGATGGTCTTCTGTACGTTAATGCCTGTAGCAGTAATGCCGCTACATCCTATGCAATCTTTACCGTAGTAAGTAGCGTGAAAATTTAGCCATTTATGATCTTGTAAGCTACTATTTCTTAGCTTTAATTGCTCTTTTCGAATTTCCTGTTCCCGCTTTATTCGAATTTGCTCTAGCTGCCTTTGATGATTTTCCTGTCTGATTCTTTCAGCCTCTCTTTGAATCATTTTAAATGCATGCTCATGAATGTTTTTTGGTGTATTCTGAAGAATCGCATCTAATTCTATTTTCTCATTAACGATATCTTCTCCTGTTTGTTCTATCATATAAAATGAAAGGAGTAAGCTAAAGAATACTATTAACACAACTTTATATTCATTCATAAGCTAGTTAAACTCCAATTATATTTTTAAGTATTGAATATGTATTTTTCATCTTTAGTATGTATGTATAATTTTTCAAATCTCTAGTGCATTCATTTTTTCTAAAAAAGACTCAATGATTTTTATCGCTTCCCACTCCAGGTAATCCATTTCCTTAGCAATCGTTAAATTCAAATCCCCCATTTCCTTATAAGCTAATGCCATCGCAAGACAATCCACCTTGAAACCCTTTGTAATTTCATTCTTTACAGTACTCATTTAACTCATTCCCTTCATTAAATGATTCATAGTATGATGCAACTATGTTGTTTTTTTATTGATTTCTAACAAAAGGGCATCTAACTGTCTAAGCTTTGTTTCACTATCTGACTCAGTAGCTAATAATGCTTGATCTCGCTTCGATTGTAATTCCATAAATGTTAATTCAATTAGTCTGATAGAATCTATTAATTCCAATTGCAGTTTTTTACATTTATTTATACATTCCTTTACGTTCGTTTCGTTTTCGAATACTTTTCCTTGGTTGATCATACTAAATACTTCCCCAAAATCTTTCATGACCTGTTTCATCTCAGTTAAAATTATTTTTTCCACATTTATCTCTCCTTTGCATTTTTCCAATTAATTTATCTAAATAGCTTTTAGTAGAAGGCTTTATGCATAGTTATTAATTATTTTTTGAATGACTTTTTCCTTATAGTTTGTCGATGTAAAATTCTTCATCTTAGCGATGGAAACAATTGCAAGTGCTTCAGCCTCTAACATGCTAATTCTTCCTCTCGATTGCTCGACAATCTCAGATGCTAATTCTTTCATTAAATGCTTGTCCAAGCATAACACCTCGTTTTTTTAGATTCCTCCAAATCTCTCTATATCCTTTCGAGAATTTTATAGGATGGATAGTAAATATCTAAGTATTCTTTGAGATCTGTCAAAGATGTGATTGTTTTATCAATAATAGACTTTCGTTGAAATCCATTGTATAAATAAATAATATGTTGGAATTCGACAACACAATAAATATTTTCTTGATCTCCATCTAATTGGATTAAGCTGTCAAAACGGATTTCCCAATTTGATGTCCTTTTATAAATAAATTTTCTATCACCTACCTTCTTAATTAATTGATCCTCTTCCTCTGTCTGTTTATCCATAAGTATTAAACTAGTTAATGAACTATCCATACATTGGCATTCGAGAGCATGTCCTCCTTCATCATTTAAAATCACATTCGTTATACCCCCGTAGAAATCTCTCATAAGCTCCTCGGAAATATCACGATCATTGTAAAGTACCAATTCTAATACTGCCGTCGTTTCCCTTACATTCATTTACATCCCCCTTTAAAATTGTACGGGCCGATTCCATACAAAATTAGCTTGTTTTCATTCTATCACGAACACTTGTTCGTTTTCAAGTTTATTTTTAGAGAATATTTACAATTATTTAGAATGTAGTATTTTATGTAAATAAAAAAACTGGTATTCAACCAGTTCTAAATGTCTACTATTATCTGTCCATAATTTGCGTTTATAAAATCTAAGTCTATTTTGTGCCGAAGTATAGAATAACTAACATACTGGTTATTTTTATCCACATACCCAGTATCATATTTACTTGCAACCTTCTCGAATATTTCTTTATTGACGACTTTTACCTCATTCTGGCAAACCAATTCCCAAATATACCACATCATTCCTGATGCCTGTATTGTACTTGCAATTAAATTATTATTATCAAAAATTTCTTTCGCTAAATCCAATGCTCTATTGCCAAAGGATGCCCTTAATTGGATATCCTCACTCTTTGCATTTGCCTTCTTAAAAATATAAGTACTATCGGAAAAATATTTTTGTCCCTGTTTTGGCTGCATACTGGTAGAGGAAACCTTATCTAATTTTTCTAGCCTCCAATAAAGCTCATCTGAAATTTCAATAATCCTGCTATATCCCTTATTATTCGTCAGTTTTGCCAAGTATACCCCATTGCTATTTTCTAAATCAGCCATTTTTAGATTTAAGATTTCACTATAGCCTTCCCCCTTAATTCCCTCAAATAAACAGAGAAGAAATACAGCATGTCTTTGATCATCAAACAGGTTCATATAGCCAAATAATTGCTCTCTCGTATAACGGATAATGGAAGCCTTATAGACAAATGTACTGCAATATTCCATAGTAATACTGCCTGGAAGTCGTTGTGAGCGATTATTCGAATAGCCATTAGCTATTGCCCATTCAATATATCTAATGATGAAACCAATCGACGCACTTAACGATTGTGGACTAGGCGATTTCAAGCTGTAAAATAACTCTTCAAGCTCTACCTTATTCATATTAAATATATCTTTATTTTTTTGATTTTCGAGTATCGTTGCTTTATTAAATAATGATAAATAAGTAGTTAAACTATTTTCTTGGATATCTAATGAAGTTAAATACCACTCTTTAATATCTTTATTAAAAACATTATCTTTAAGTATCATTTTTTTACACCTCATTCTTTTAGTAAATGTTGAAATACTTTTTGAATTTTAGTTCTGCTACGCGTGCTCATACTTCCATATTTAAGAATTCCAATTTCCTCCCATAATGGATTATCCTTTGAAAAATCCAATTTATTGAGGTAAAGACGTAAATTATCAAATGAAATATTATACTCAAACATTCTAGCTGCTAATTCAATATGACCTATGAACATTCTACTCTTAAACATTAAAGAGCTTTTATCCGATAAATTTGATTTATAATAGGCGAAAAGATATATCATATAGTCATTTATCACCTTCGCAGCCTCTATGACTTCTAGACGATTCTCTAGATGGAAGCTATGATCGATGGCATCCGACAATTCTGAGAAAGTAACAACTTCTCCATATGAATATTTCACATTTGAATTGGAGGTAATTTTTCCTTTTAATTCCCCATCTGCCTTTAATTCAATAACAACTTCATCAGCTAATTTATCCTTTGCTAGTTCCTGTAATCTAGGTTTAGGAATTGGATTGGCCTTTGCCATATCGACTTGAACTCTTTTACATTGTGCCTCCGTCATATTTGAAAAAATCACAATCATATTCCCTTCCAAACCAACCTTTTTCATATAGGCATTATAGATAGAGAATGTTCGATGCGCACCATCTAAAACATCTATTTGTGTGCCCTCTAGCAATGTAAGCGATTTTTCTCTTTCATCATAAATTAATTCAATACCATCTTCCCCGGTGCCAACTTTAGCATTATAGCGTAGAGTAGAGGTTATTAAATCTCCCTCTAACGTTTGTTTTTCAATCTCACGCAAAGATTTAGGATTTAAATTCATAACCTCGATTATTTCGTTTTTGACTCTCTTCTTTTTTGCCTGCCGCTGAATATTGGGATTATACATGGTGATCCCACTCATCCACAGCTTACCAATAATTGAATTGGGGATAATCGCTACATACTCATTGTGCCCTGTTTTTAAAACGTTCTCGAAAGTATATGGTAAAGTGATAATTTCTTCATAAGGTGATTCTTTTATGTACATTCTCAGCTCTTTAATTTCTGAAGGATTGAGCCATTCATTGATCCAGTCTTGGTCACTATCTGAAAACTTTAAATGAAGTTGCTCACCAAGTAATAATATTTCCTGTAGCTGTGCCTCTATTAGTTTATCTCTATCATTTATCAGTTCAATAATATTGCCAATGCTTATATTATATTTGTTAAGCTGTATGGCAATCTCATCTAAAATCCCATTATGTTGAACTAACAGAGGAATTTTAGCTTTTATTTGTTCAATTAATAATTCTTTCGTTTTGCCAACTTTCACCTCTACACACTCCCTTATCTATTGACTATAGTCAATACATGTTGTTGAAATACTATTATGTCAATGACATCAAGGTGACAAATTAAATAGTATAGCCCTTTTTCAAAACGAGGGGTTGATCTCCGTTCCGACTGAGTGCTTTCCTGGGGGCGTCCGATGAGCCGCTTGGGGCAACAGGAGGTTGGTCACGAAGGCGTTATCACAGGACGTGATGCCTTTAGCCTTCGTTCCCCTAATATGCTCGCTCCAGGGTCTCATCTGTGACGCTGAATCCCCGAGGAGTCACTCAGTCTACACTCCAATCAACCATTGCTCATAGTATTTTCTATTGGAATTTCACACAAATGCATAATGAAAAATAGAAATTTTAACCATCGCTTTTTTATACAAAAGGGAGCTTTGATAACATTTTTCTATGCGAAAATAGAGTGACAGCAATAAGTAGCTTTATGTAAAGTGACAAAGTGGTTTTATCCATAGAATGTAGGACAAACAACTATAGGACTGATTGGAGTGCAAGGCTACTCGACTCCCGTGGGATAGCGAGACAGACGAGAAACTGAGGCCAACACGATGTTGGTCACGAAGTCGTTGTTGTTGTTGCTGTCGCTACGCTTTCGCACAGATAAATTGTCACAGGACGTGACGCACTTAGTCTTCGTTCCTCCAGCGCAGGAAGCGGCTCGTCGCTCGCCCACAGGAAGCCTTGCTCTGCGCGAAAGCGAAGTGTCAGCGGCAAAGCGAGTAGCCTGGAACGGAAATCACCTTCATTTGAATGAGTAGTATTCACAAAGAACCCCTTGACCATTTAGTTTTTCAACACTATCTATTGACTATAGTCAATAGTAGCATAAGCAATTTTAATTTGTAAATTTTTAAATTATTTAACTTAAATTAATTTTCGAGATTAAATAGATAAATTAATTTAAAATATTGATTTATTTCCAAATTGAATTATAATAGGTTAAAGCATAAAATTTGGAAAAATAAAAGGGGATGTTGTGATGGCTTATCAAACATTTAAGGATACAAAGTATAGTCAACTTGTGCTATCAGATGTAATCGTTATTAAAGAGCTGTTAACTTTTAGAGGCTCTATCGATGATACGAGCTTTAATCAAGGGGCATGTGCGACCAATTCATTGAAATTAAATACAGAAGTTATTAGCTTATTTGCAGATTTAGATGAATTAATTAAAAAATCTTTAAATAAAGAACAAATTAAATTACTTCATTATATTGCTAAAGATTACTCCTACTATACTATAGGGAAAATTTTAGGAATACCCGTTAAAACAGTAGGTAGTAAATTTAAGACAATTTGTTTACGAATAAAGCAGGAAAATGATCGACAATGGCGCAAAGCAACCTATATTAGTAAGTTACAGTTAAAAACGAAGAGCTGTAGTAAATGTAAAGATATTCTCCCTGCTACAGATGAATTTTTTAGTGTCAATAACAGTAGTAGAGATCTCCTCCATTCACAATGTAAAAAATGCAAAAAATAGGCCTGGGCGAAAAAAGTGGATTTTACCCTACACCAGCCAACCTAATATGTAGAAGGAGAAATAATATGAAATTACAATTACCTAATTCGATCATTGAATTGCGCATGGAGCTTCCTATAGAAGAAAGAGTTCAATACATACAATCGCTTTTAGAAAAAGAAACAGTGGTTTATCGAGGGAAAGAGATTACATTAGACGACTATCTTAGCATAACTGCTCAAACCTATCATACAATTATAATTTTAGACATGCTTGCCTATTACATAACTAAAGGATATTTTACAAGGGATGAACTTTTACTTGAACAAGAGAATTTAACATTTATGAAAGAAGCGAAAAAGCGTCATAAAAGAAGCAGGCAAATTATGAAACTATTGAGAAATCGCAATACGCACCATCGTTTACAAGATAATTACGTACTTTCTCATCATAAGCTGAAAGAGATGACAAAGGGCTCTAGCAGACATAATACATTTTCAGGTATATCCTATTTTGAAGCGATTAGCTTTGGGATTGAAGATGCAGAAGAAGATTTTATCTAATAAGTGAATTAATACAAATTATGAAATTTTCTAATTGGGCTGTATAGTTTACAGCCCCATAATGAAGGTTTCATATAAATAGAGGATAAATTAGAAGTAGAACTCATTTGACTATCTTCTATAATACATGAAAGAAGGTGATGCCCATTGTATGAATAAATTAATGTAAAAAACAAATATTTTATTGTTATTTTCTATATTGAAACCTTCAAAAATAGCACTCTTCTTTAGGAGGATAAAGGAGAATGAAAATCGTAAAAACAATAACTGAATTTTATCACTCATTAGTAAATGATGAGAAGCTCCTCCGTTTACTATACTACATGCCAAAAGATATAGAGGATGATCCTCTCGATCCTTTAAAAATGAATGTCTCACAATTACCTGAGAAAGATCGTATTCTTCAAAATGTATTAGTTATCGGTGATAAAACTAGTGATTTAGCGTTGGAAACAAATGCTTGTAGAATTTGTTTCTACACGGGTTCACGTATGCCTCAAAAAAGTTATCTGAAAACCATCAACCAATTTACAGATAACCCGTATTCAAGTACCCAGCAATATATCTTTGATATTTATACACCTGCTTCTGCCAACAATATTGATTTTCGACTTGATTGGCTTGGTGAGGTACTTAATGAGGTATTGTTTCAGGAGGACATTGAGGAATATGGGGATTTAAGATTCCATAGTGGACTTCCAATCACAACTGTTCCAAATGGCTTTGTTGGTTATCGTTGGACCTATATCATGCCCTCTGGACAACAACCGATGGGATTTAAATCATGAATATGGTCACTAAAAAGGCATTTGGAAAACCAATTACATATAAAGGGTTAACTATTTATCCTGTAAAAATGAAGAATGCAGATGAATTTTATGAGGCTGTACAATGCTTACTTTTACCTAAAAATGACTTTCAGCAGCCAGAAATCGTCAGAATGTCTTACTTATTATTTTTACTCACTTTGACGCAGAACGAGGATGGACAAATCTTACTTGAAAAATTAATTGCCTTATATCGTTTAGTTTTTAAAACAGAGGACATACAAATATTGATAAATGAAAAAGGTATTGTCTTGATAACGGTCAATGGCATTTCATTGCATGAGCGTGATTTTGATAAAATTAAAACTTTTATTAGTGAGCAAAATCTAATTGATTTAGAGGATGAATTTATCGACCCAGATACAAAAAAAGCCATTCAAGAAGCCAGGGCATTTATGGCAAAAAGAAAAACAAAGCAGGCTGACTTAGAGCAGCAAATTATAGCTTATCATTGTAAATCTGGACTCCCCTACCATGAAATTGAACAATTAACGCTTTACCAATTCCATAAAGGATTAATTCGAATGGACTATATGGTAAGCAGTGATGCCATTCTCAATGCTCGATACTCTGGCATGGTTGAATTTAAAAATGAGCAAGAGCTTCCTCACTGGCTAAGTCATATCGAGGAGCCAAAGAAAAATGAGGATGTCATTATCACAAAATCAGCATTTGATCAACAAATGAAAAAACTAGGGCTTGCCTCTAGTTAAAATCAATTACGCCCCAGCGTAAATGCGTCCGGATTTTTTTCGAGCTCGCTCGAAAAGCTCCTCTTCAAAATCCGTGACAAACGCCCACTGAATAGGAAAAAAATCGCAATCATCTCGCCCACCTATCGTGGTGGAAGTATTCAGCTGAATCAAGAAAAAACAAACACAAAAAGGACGGTAATCTTTTATGACACAACAAAATCAATTTTTAACTTCAGTAGCAAATGTTCGTTTATTTGATCGCTTAACAAATGAATTAATTCTAAATGGTAAAACATTACTAAATTCATCCATGACTCAGGCTATTCAAACACAGGCTATCCATGCTGGAAAAGGCTCTAAAAAGGTATATGAACTGAACTATCAAAAGGAATTAACATTCTCTATTGAAGATGCTGCTTTCGACACTGCCTATATCGCTTTACAAAATGGTACAGAAATCAACCACCAGCTGGCTGAGTACTACACAGACGAAATTATTTTACTTGATGCCAATGGTAAAGGTACGCTTGCCGAAACACCTATTGGTCAGGTCCATGTTGAGCAGCTAAACGGCACATTCACACAATATGCGCCTGCTGGCAAAGAGATTACGGTTCCTGCACTGGCTGGTAAGGAAGTACAGGTGGTCTATGCTGTTCAGGAGATGATGGATACAATTGAAATCTCTGCTGATTCCTTCCCTAAGGCTGTACGTATGGAATTAAATGTAGATATCCGTTCGAATAATGGTAAAACAGGTGAAGTCATTATTGAAGTACCAAACTTTAAGCCGAATGGTGCCGTTGAAATTTCAATGACGCATGAAGGTGTAGCATCTTCTTCTCTAGCAGGTAGCTCACTTGCTGATAAAAAAGGAAACTATGCATATATTAAGCTTCGAAATTTATCTGAGGAAAAAGTACAATTTACTGCATTAGCTGCAAATCCATCACGCCTAGTTCTAGATTCTGCTGTTGCTGGAGATTCTCAGCGCATTTCAGTATTAGGTATTCGTGGTGCAGGCTATAGCAATGTACTTTTACAAAATAGTGATTTAACGTGGACATCAAAGGCCCCAGCAATTGCAAGTGTTAGTGCAGATGGTGTCGTAACGTTAGGTGCCTCCGCAAAAGCAAATGATCAAACAATGATCGAAGTAACCGATGGAACATTTATTGAAACTATTGCTGTAGATGTTATTTAAATAAATAATGTAAAAAGGGTAGAGATTAAATGCTCTACCCTTTCAATTTAACATAAAGGAGCTTAAAAATGACAAAACGTGAAACAAAATTAACGTTAGCAGATATTCAAAAAAGTGCAGATGCTTTAAATAAGAAACAAAAATTTTATATCGATAAAGAACAAGGAAAGTTTATCTATTACTATCCAAAGTTTAGTAAACGTAAAATTACGATATTGATCAATGATTTAGCTGACTCGCTCGAATATGCTCAGCAGCATAAGCTGGAATACTTTGAAAATGATTATGAGCTAAATAATTATATCTTCTTTTTAATCATTAAGCATTTTACGGATTTGCAAAGTGAGTTAAAGGATAAGCCCATTGAAACACATTTTGCCACGATGAACTATCTCGTTGATATTGGCTGGTACGACATATTTTTAACGAAAATGTTTACGATACAGGAAGTCTCCAATGTATTAGAGGAAATTAATAAACGATTGCACTTAAGTATTAAATTTCTAGAAATAGAAAAAGAGTACTTCAATATTTTACAAGCAACTGCTGCTAAGAACACCGAAGGAACTTCTGATGATTTTTAGCCTCTGCCCATAAATAGTTAAAATTTTGAACTACTCCCCTACCTTCTTTGGGTGGGTACTTGAATATTTTAGGATATTTACTGTTTTATACAACAATAAAAAGATGAATCGATCAATCCGGTTTTCATTACATTAGCTGTATTGATTGGTTGTCTAAAATTAGGAGGGAAAATCGATTGAGTACTGGTGGTGGACAAACAAAACCAATAGAGCTATTAGCCGCTCTAGGTATCAATGACGATATTTCAAAAAAAAATATACAAACTTACATCAAACGATTAAAAAACATACCTGCAATTAAGATGAATTTAGATGTAAACGGACCTAACACTCAAATTTTAATAGAGTTTGAAAAGCAATTACAAGCCCTGGAGCAACAACTTCAGAACGTTAACCAAAAATATCAAGAAATCGGAAGTGGCTCAACACCTTCTCTCACATTTTTTGATGAATTAAAGAAGCAGATTTCTCACTCTGTGAAATCAATTAGTTCCCTTTCTAAAGCATTTGGTGATGCCAACATCAATGTCAGCAAATTTTACAAGCAGCTATCAAAAACCCCAGCTGGTGATCTACGGGCATTAGAAAATATTGTATCTAAACTAAAAACAGAAGTAGAGACAATCAGTGTAAATCACATTCAATTCGAGGGCATTCAAGAAACACTCGCAAATCTACAAGCTTTAGAATCCAATTTATATACGATATATGAATTAAATAAGGCATATGCAGATACTTCCGACTTCGAGCAACTAACCTACCAGATAACAGATTTAAACACCCAGCTATCCAATATTCAGCTTTGTGAAGGCTTAAACATAGCAGGATTATCAGACATCCCACAACAACTAGAAAAGATTAACCAAGGTATCAAGGCCTTTGGAAAAAATACAGCAGCTGCAGCTCAAAGTGCTACTTTATCAGTATCTACTATAACGAATTTGATGGGTCAAGCAGACACATTTAAAACATTTGCAGAAGGTGCAGCTTTTTCTCCTAAGGTAATAAAAGGATTTAATATAGCTGGCATTCTCTTAGGTGTTGGTGAACTTGCGCTAAATGAATATTCAAAATATAAAGAAAAAGAAAAACAAAAACTTGAGGAATTAAAAGCTGAAGACCAAGAAGTATTAAAATCCTATAGTTCAAATGCAAATGAAATCAATAGTCAGGTAGATAGATATACTCAATTAGAGAAATCCATGGCGTTAGGAAATGCTGATCCTACTGTCCTTGCAGAATATCAGGATATTTCTAATCGACTTGGTGAACTCTTACCTCATATTGTTGCCCATGAAGATGAATATGGTAATAAAATAATTGGTTCTTCAGAGGCTCTAAAAGTAAAAATTGAACTTCTGAAAGAACAGCAGGCTTTAGAAACGCAAATTGCTGGTGAAGCTACCAAAGAAAAACGCAATGAAGATATAAAAACCCGAAAAGGTGCTATTTCTGACTTAGAGGATGAGTATGACAGTAAACTAAATGATGCTGCAAAGGATTTAAGAAAAAAAGCTAAAAGTTTACCAACAAAAGAAATGTTTTATGGATATAATCATAAACCAATGCTAGATTCTCCAGAAGATTTTGAAGATAAAATAAAGAAATTCGACAAACTTCAATCTGATGCTGAGAAAAGCGGCAATAAAAAACTTGCAGATGATTACAAAGAACTAAGCGATGCTCTCAAGTATCATAAAGAAGAAATTATTAAAACCGAATCCGAGCTTAATCAAAATGTTTTAGCTCAAAAAAATGACTATATATCAAATATCGCTGAAGTTATCAATGAAAACGATAAATTAACAGACAGTGTTAAAAACAATGCTGAGGGTTTTGCTGCTCAATTAATCGCCGCTGCGAATACATCCGACTTAGATACTTTGCAAGAATCATTAACATCATTATTTTCAAACGAAAATGCCTCTACATTAATAAATGATGTTATAGGTTCCTTTCAAAATATGGAGAATGCTACATCTGAAACGTTTAACTCAATGGCAAGTAAAGCTAAAGATAAGCTGTCTAATGTTAAAGCTGAATTAACTGGGCTAGGCTTAAGTGAAGAAGAAGTAAGTAGCATTATGAAATCACTAAATTTACATTACGATGACACAATTGCAACTCAAAAGAAACTGTCTGTGGAAATGAAAACCAATAATTTAACATTAGCTGAAGCAAAAGAAAAAATGCTTGATTACAACAAAGAAACAGAAAAACTTACAACAATTTATGAACAACTAGCAGGTGTATCTCAGAAAAAAGTAAATGACACTTCAGATTTATTATTCCAATATCAGATGTTAACTAATCAATTGAAGGGTTATACAGAAGAAGAGATTCGAAACCTTAGTCAAAAAGGGAATTTAACAGCTGAAGAGCAGCGTCTTGTAAACGTAATGCACACTAGGAACGGAGTAATAAACAGCTTAAATTCAAATTATCCCACTTTACTTGATATGGACGGTAAAGCTATTAAGCTAAATGAGGAAAAAATAAAAGCAATTGAAGCTGAGAACAAGGCGAATGAAGCACTGTTAAATGGATATAAATTAGCTCGTGATGGAAAATTAACTGCTGATCAAGAAATGTTGCTATCCTCTACCCAAGCTACTAAATTAAAAATTCTAAATATCAAAAGAGAAATTATGATGTTAGGAAATTATGTTAAAGCCAATGAAATTACATCAAAATTAATTGGTCAAATGAGTGGACCGCTTGGATTAGGTATGGCGGCACAACAATTAGTGGTAGAAAGTAATATTAGAAACTATAAAGAAGAATTAAATAGTTTAACTATGGATTTCGATTCTAATATTGCAGAGATTGATGGATTTACTACTTCCATAAAGTCTTCAAAAAATGTCTCAAAATCTTCTAATTCAGCGACAAAAGATTCCGTCTATATTACAGACACATTTAAAAAATCTTTAGAAAAGCTTAATTCTGAAATTGAAAAACAAGTAAAAATTCAATCTACTTTCCCAAAACATTCTGATGAATATCGAAAATCACTGCAGGCTCAACTTGTGCTTGAAAGAGATAAATTAAATTTACTTGAAAATCAAGAAAAATCACTTAAATCTCAAATTTCTTCTGGAAAAATTAATAAGACTGGAACGGTTTCAAATGCTTCCACAACTACTACATCTCAAAAGTTAAGTGGTTGGTCGGGTAAAATATCAAGTAACTTTGGAAATAGAATTTTAAACGGTGAATTAGATAATCATCGTGGCATAGATATTGCTATGTCTCGAGGAACTAAGGTAGATGCAAACATTAGTGGCAAAGTAATTGCTAGTGGTCGAGCAGAAGATAATGACTATCATTCTTCCTACGGTAATATCGTTGTTATTCAAGATGCTAATAATTTAAAACATATTTACGCTCATTTAGATAAAGCAGTTGCTAAATTAGGTTCAACAATTGAAGTAGGACAGCAAATTGGAACTGTTGGCTCAACTGGTAACAGCACTGGTCCACATTTACATTATGAAATTAATAAAAATGGAAGTGTACCAATTAACCCCATTGATTACCTAAATAATGCAAAATCAGGCACTGTAAGGTCTACGAATTATACTGCTATTGACACATCACAGCAGGCTATTGATCAAGCTACTTCTGAATTAAATTCCCTATCAAATAATATTCTTCAACAGAAAGTAACTATTACAGATTTAGAAAAAAGAGATCTTGATACAAATTTAGACAAATTTGATCGTAAACGTTCTGTTATCGATGCTAATCTATCTCATGAAGAAGAAAAGTTAAAATTAGTAGATAAACCATCTGACAGATACACTAAAACATTGGATTTGCAAACAAAGTATTTGGAGCAAAAACAAGCAGTCAATCAGCAGGAGCTAGAATTTTTAGAAAAGATAATTACTACAAAAGGTTTAAATAGTCAAACTGTAGAAGAATATTCAAATCGAATGCTAGAACTCAAAACTGAAATGCATTCTGTTAATTCAGCATTAGGTGAGATGTCTCTGGCTTATTTAGATGTATACGAAGCTCAGCGCAAAACCGAGGACTCCAAAATCGAACTTGAAAGCTCCAAGCTGAAAGAACTAGATTCTAATTCCAATGCTTACATTCAAACTCTTCAATCGATTTCTTCTCATATGGAGAAGAAGCAAGCTATTAATAAAAATGAATTAAAGTATTTAGAAGCTCAAATAAAATCCGGTAAATATTCAGGAGAAATTTTAGAACAATTAAAAGAAAAATATGCTGCATTAACTGTTCAAATTCAAGACTTATCAGTTGAATTACGTCATAGGAATTATGAGATTATTGTTAATCTTCAAACAAGATTCGATGAAAAAATTAATGAAAAAGAGTTCAAACTGCAACAAAGCAAAATCATTCAGTCCATGTATGAAACTGTGAGCGATTCAATGACTGAAAACGAAGCAAAAGTTAAAGAATTAGAGCGCTCTGGAGATGTACTAAAGGAGCTAAACTCCCAGGTTTCTTTATTGAATGGATTAATAGAAGACATTAATAACCAAATAATAATTACTCAAAATCAATTAAGAAGTGTCGAGTTGAATCCTGATGATATTAAAGCGTTAAAAGAAGATCTTCAAAATTATAATCTAGATGTAAAAAATAAGGAATCGGAATTGCTTAAAACAGAAACACAAATAGAATCTAAAATTATTAAACAAAAAAAGGACTTGGCAGAGACACTAATCAAGGTCTATAAAGATTACCTTCAGGAACAAAAAGATGCCGTTATTCGCCAATATGATTTAGAAAATGAAGCTGAAAATAAGCGTCATGAAAATGTCATGAAAAATATTGACGATGAGAGAAATAAATTTCGAGAAGCTATAGAAGAACGACTTCGATTAATTGATCGACAAGAAGCTGAACGGGATTACTCGATGGATATTGACAAATTAGAGAAGGAGAAAAATGATATTCAGCGTCAAATTGCTCTCCTCTCTCTCGATGATAGTCATGAGGCAAAGTCTAAACGTAAAAAACTTGAAGAGCAACTCTTCAACATTGAAGAGAACATTCAAGAAAAACGCCATGATCGAGATATAGAACTACAGAAGCAAAGTCTAAATGATCTTCTTGAAATGAAAGACAAAGAGATTGAGGATAAATCCAAAGTTGAAGATGACTATCATAATCAAGAATTGAAACGTATAGATGACCTAAAGAGTTATTGGGAACAGCATTACAATGATTTATTAAACGATGAACGAAAGTTTGCACAAATTCGAGAAGATATTGTTAGTGGTAACTTCGAAAATATCCGTTTGGAATTCGGTGGTTTCATAGACTGGCTAGAGATGACCATGCCAGAATTAGGAAACACCTTAGATGGAACTATGAAAACAGTTGGTCTAACTATCCGTCAAAACATTGTTGATACATTAAAAGAAGCTATGAACCTCATGACGCTTGTACAGAATTCTTCTATTCCTACAGGTATTTATGGCTCTTCTGCTGACAATGATTCTTCGTATCAAAATTCTATTAAAAATAGTAAACTCACTCTTGGAGATATGCAGGTTTTACTAGGAAAATATCTAACTGATAAATTAGCAGTAGAAGTTGATAATCCTATAAGAGCTGCTAATATTCGTGAAAAAGCTCATACACTTGCCTCACAAGGTCGTGAAAATGGCTCTGAAATTAAAGCTACAGATTCATTTGATAGTATAATTAACAGTTTATCTAAGTCCGATTTAACAGCATTCAGTAAATTTTTAGAAAGCAATGCTACTGTTGTTATGACACCTGAATATCAAGAAAAGATTAAAAATTTAGCAAATCGATTATATTTATCTGGGATGAACTATTCACCAGATGAACTTCCTCAAAACATAAATTCAACTTCACAAATTAGAAATTTATCTGATGCTGACTTTAAAGTAATTATGGGGAAATATATGACAGATGTATTAGCTAGCAATGCAACTCCTGTCAGAGCGAATAATATTCGTGAAAAAGCTCATACGATAGCAAAAGAAGGACGTTATGCAGGCTCTTCTATTGAAACAAATTCCAGTTACAATACTGAAAAAAGTAAATTAAGTAATGAAGATTTAGTACGTTTAGGTAACTTTGTCATGAAAAATTATACTATTTTTGATAGTACAGAAATGCAAAATGAATTAAAAAGTTGGGCAAAATTACTATTAGGAAATAAAGCCTCTGCTTTGCATGGAGGTATGACAAAATGGAGTGGGAATGGTATTGATGGTAAGGGAGGCAAAGAAATAATTGTTCATCCTAATGAATTAATCAACTCCCCTATTGATACAAAGCGCCTATTAGATATGGCAAATATAATGGAACGAGCCGCAAACTTCTTCACACCTATGATACATACTATTAGTAATCCTACAAGTTTAATTAGTAATGTAGCTAGTATGGGGGGTGATACATATGAATTCAATTTTGATATTGGTGAAATGATCGCCAATAAAACAACTGCTAGTAATTTTGCAAAAGATATTTGGAATGATTTAAGAGTTAAGAAAGGAGTGAAATAATGCTCGAAAACATTAGCTTTACTTTCAATGGGATATCCTCTGAGGATATGGGAGTAATGATGATTAATCCAAGCAGTGGACTTTACGAAGAGACATTCCTTCCTTCAAGGAATATAATTGATACGTCTGTTTTTAAAGGAAAAAGGCGTTACTTTAAGGGAGTGGAAATTGAACCACTCTCTTTTTCTATGGCTATTTGGATTAAAGACTGGAGAGAAAGAAATAATATTCGAGCTATTGCAAGATGGTTATGGACGGATTTCTATTGTCCCCTTTGGTTTAATAATGAACCTGAGAAAATCTATTATGCAATGTTGACAGGCGAACCCAAGCTTATTCATAACGGATTGAGGGAAGGTTTTATTGAATTAACCTTTAGATGTAAAGATGCCTACCGCTACTCCCCTAAAAAAACATATGATTTTTATGTGGATGGTGAAGAAACTTGGAATTTTTTTAATGAAGGCGATGCAACCATTCGACCTTTTTTAAAAATAACTCAAATCGGAGATAAGATCCCGATTATCATTCGGAACATCACAGATAATAAGGAATTTATCATTACAAACGTTTTAGCTAATGAAATCGTTACAGTTGACTGTGAAAATGAAATGATTGTGTCCTCTCAAGAATATAATTCTCGTTATTTATATGATTTTCATAATGACTATTGGTTAGATATTGAGGGGGAAGAAGCAAGAGAAAGTAATTCTAATTATGAGATACAGTTCCAAGGAAATTTTAAAATTGAATTTAGTGTTGAATACAAATACCTACAGGAAGGAGGTGAATTAACATGGGAGCTTTAAGCTATATAAATATGATAAGTGATCATACTTATCCACTATTAAAACTTTGTAAGCCTGACCGTACTGTTATCTCTCCACTAAAAGAAATATATGGATTAGGTTTGACCATTCGACTAGGAGCTATTAATGAAATAAGTTTTACAATTCCTACAAAAATTGAACGACAGCATATTTTAATCGACAATCCTTTAATTGATCTAATCAAAGATCGCTATTATTTAAAAATGACCTACAACAATCAAGTAGAATACTTCCTTTTTTTAGATAAAAATAAGCAAGTAGGTAACGATGGAAATTCAATTTCTTATACAGCCTATAGCTGTGGTATTGAATTAGCAGACAAAAACATTCGCGACTATGAAGAAGTCTCTAAAACACTATCTGAATATGTAAATTTTTTCTTAGCAGAAACGGAATGGAAGTTAGACTATGTGGATGCTGCTTTTAATTTGAAATATCGCTCATTTGATGTAAGTTCTGCCACAGTTTTACAGTGCTTATTTGATATTGCGGAAAGGTTTAATGCATTAATTGTCTGGGATACAAAGAATCGTAAAGTTAATCTTCATCAGCCTAATCATATAGGAATGAATCGCGGTGTTAGGCTAAAAGAGGGCATATTACTTGATTCCCTTTCTGTAGCAACTAAGGCCGAAGATATGGTCACCCGCTTAAAAGCTTACGGTCAGGACGGCTTAGAATTTCGAACGCTCTCCCCTACTGGCTCAAACTACTTAGAAGATTTTAGTTACTTTATGTATCCATTTGAATGTGACACTAACTACAACGTAATTAAACAATCAGATTATATGTCCACTCAATTATGTATAGCTCTGACAAAATACAAAAGAAAATTACAATCATTTCAAGGTCAATTCGATTCATTAGTAGCACAGAAGAAAACAAAACAAGATGACATTCAGCAAGAAGAACAAGAATTATCTAATTTAGAAACTCAATTAAAAACCTATTTAAATGAACGTGATGTTATCAACTATACCTATCAAGATCAAGCACCTGGTAGAGCTGATTGGTCAAATGTCATTTCCCGCATTAAGGTTAAACAAAATGAAATTAATAATAAAAATTCTCAGATAGCAACTTTGAACATACAATTAATGAATATTGAGCAGCGGATGTTGGATTTAGGTCTTCAGTTAAAAATGGAACATAACTTTTCTCCTGAAGAAATCACAGAATTAAATAAATATATCATTGTCAAAGAACACCACAACGATTCTATTACGGATGAAAAGGATTTATTGGAAGAGGCTAAAGAAATATTTAAAACGCTAAACGAACCACCTATTCATGTCAATGTCGGATTAGAAGGTTATTTAAGCAATCTTCATGAAACAATGTCAATGAAACAAATTGCAATTGGTGACATTATCCGAGTTCAAAATGATGAACTTCGTGTCAGGCTAACATTAAAAATTATAGAAATGCAATTTGATTTTAATAATGACTCGGTCAATTTGACGATTGCTAATGGCAAAGATGTTGTGGATGAGAATGGGAAATTAAAGAAAGTAATTTATGACATCTCAAATACATCTACCACAGTCAATATGGATAAATACAAATGGAATCAAGGCAAAGATGCAATGGATGGCGTCACACAAATTCTTAATAGTGAATTTGATACTGCTAAAAACATCCTCTTAGGAGGTTATGCAAATTCTACTACAATGAATGAACGAGGACTATATTCCAAAGATTTACAAGATGACAAAACCTATCTGGTTATTAATAACGCCTTAATGGCCATTACTCCTGACGGTGGCAACTCTATAGCTGTGGCGATTTCTAAGCGTGGTGTACACGCAGAGGTTATAGCAGGACGTTTACTTTTGGGGAATAAATTACATATCGAAGATGAATTAGGCATAGTCACGATTTATAACGGACTTCAATCAGTTTATGATACAAATGGAAAAATTAAAGTGCATCTCGGCAGATACCCTCATCCAGACTCCCCTTCCCAATATAAATATGGGTTACGGGTATATGATGGTGCAATTGATATTCGATCATCCTCCAATGCCTATCGAGGCACTCAATTAGATGGAAGCGGCTTTAGAGCTTTTAATAACAATGGTGTACGTACCTTTAATGTCGATGCCACAACAGGTCAAGTTGAAATTATCGGCGATTTAACTATAAAATCCTCCCCCTCCTCTTATCGAGGTGTAGTGATTACTTCTTCTGGAATTACAGGCTATAACGCTTCTGGTGGCATTACTTTTGAGCTGAACGCTAATTCAGGCAGAATGACATCCCAGGAAAACTTTCTTATTCAGACTTCTACTTCTCCAAATCGTGGAGTTAAAATCGATGACTATGGTATTCGTGGATACAATACAAATGGTACAAAAACATTTGAAATTGATTTTTATGGGAATGCTACTTTTAGTGGAACTATCACAGCTTCGAATATTTATGGAACTACACTAAATGGTGGTACTGTAAATGGAACTGCTATTAATGGTGGTACTATTACTGGAGGTACTATTTCTGGTAACACAATTAACGGAGGATTTATAACAGGTACTACAATTACAGGTAGCACAATTAATGGTAATAATATAAACGGTGGCACAATAAGTGGAACAACTATTAATGGTACTACAATTAATGGAACTAAAATTACTTCAGCAGATATTAATATATCAGAGGAGGCTACAATTGGTAACTGGTTGAACTTAGGTACTAGATTTAATGATCCAAATTCAAAAGGAATTAAATTTGGTGGTGTTGCAGGAGCTAGTCAAATTTCATACTTTAGGGATATGATTACTATTTCAGCCATGTCAGGTGTTAAGATACCAGAAGGTTCATTATGGATTGGAAATGAATCAGCAGTAGTTAGTAATTACAATGAAATGCGCCTAGTATGGAATGGTTCTCAAGGTGGTACAGGTGGAGGTCGCCTGTATGTACGTGGTTGGAATGGTGAAATTGGTTATCTTAAATTGGAAAAATAATAAGATTGATTAAATTTCCATCTGTTAAATTGAGGAGTAAATATTTTTTACTTAACGTAATAAATATAAAAAACTAACGGAAAATTAATCGAAGATGGTATACGTTATTTATTTGTATATAACATTGATAATAATAATAATGAAGGTTATATAGAAATTCCAGAAAATTAAATACAAATTATACTGTGGACTATCCTTAAGTGAGTAGGCCTTTTTTAAATTTAGATTTTAAGGAGAATCAGTAAATGCAAATTAAAAATAAACATGTATCAAATACATACAAGATACTTTTTGATTTAGAACTTGAAGGTAAAACATCGAGATTACGCTCAAGATTTAACCGCATATTACAAGAACATTACAATAATATTATTCAGCCTGAAGAAAATGAGTTAAAAAATCAATATGCCATTAAAGATGAAAACAACGAAATTATTATTGATGAAAAAGGTAATTTTAGGGTTACTGCAGAGTATTTAAATGAAATGGATATATTATTGGATGAATATTTACACATTGATTTGAATGAATCTAATAAAGAAATGTTACTTACGATTGCTCATTTATTTTTAGATGAGGAATTAATAACTGTATCAGGAGAACTAGCAGAAACCTATGATATAGTTTGTAGTCAATTTGAACATGTTTACAACTTCTATGAATTAATTAATGAAAAAACTAATTAGAGGAAGGAGTTTATAGATGTCATTTAAAAATGAATATACATTAAACGTAGATATCAAAAGAAGAATGACGAGTGTTGTTCCTACCTTTAAGCAAGGAGATTCAGCAACATTAAAATTTAAAATATTTGATGATGGCAAAAAGTTCGATTTAGCTGCTTTTACAAGGGCTGAAATTACCTTTAAATTGCCTTCAGGTCAAACAATTGTCGGTGAACCATACATAGACGTTAACACTCAAATGATTGTTTATAATTTCGTTGGGTTAGAGATGAATGAAGCCGGAAAGTTAACAACCATTCTTTCTATCTATTCTGGTACTTCAATGGTATCAATTCAACCATTCTCTATTTTCATATTTAACCACTTAAAAGATAAAGATCTAAGCTATATCGGTATTCTTCAAGATTTGATCGCTGAGGTTCAATTACTTAATGAAGAAGTGAAAAGTACCCTATTTGAAGCAAATAATTTAAAAGACGAATTAAACAACGTACTCATTGAGGCAAATAATGCAGAACAAATAAGAAACACAAATGAACAAAATCGTATCACGTCAGAAAATACTAGAAATTTTAATGAGAGTGCTCGACAACAAAATGAATTAGATAGAAAAAATGCTGAAAGTATACGTGAATCCAATGAAGCTACCAGAATTCAAAATGAACAAAATCGTCAGAATGAATTTGATAATAAAATTAATGAAGCTGAGGAAGCTATAACAGATACCAAGAATGCTACTGATGAAGCCAATAAAGCAGCAGATTCTATAAAAGGTTGGGGTCAAGCCACTGTATGGAATAGTACTACTACTTATTCTAAAAATAACGTTGTAACTTATAATGGCAGTACATGGCAATCTAAGGGAGATAACAACCATAATTCTATTCCATCTGAAACGAACACAAATTGGATTCTATTAGCATTACGTGGTGTAGATGGTACTGGTGCTGTCTCAACTGTTAATGGTAAAAGTCCTGATGGTGCAGGTAATGTAGAGCTAACAGCAGATGAAATTGGAACTTATACACAACAACAGATCGATGATAAAGACACAACAGTAAAAGAATATTTCACTGATAAAGGTATTGGTGACAAGGTAATCGTTATTTCAGAACAAGATTATATAGATGCAAATTATAACGGTATGTTTTGGGTTAAAAATGACGCCCTTGATTTCTTGCCTACAGAAACAGACCATGTAGCTACTTTACTAGTTTATGAAAATCCTGATAACGGAAATATTGTTAAGATATTTAACGTAATTAACCCCACTACTGCTATCTCCTATATGCGTACTTACACATATGATAATTCAAGTGTCCTTATTCATGATTCAGGATGGATTGAGGGAGGCGGTGGTTCCGGTGGTGGAGGTGGTAACGTAAATATTACTTCTTACCCTTTAATAACAGACCGGGAGAGTCAAACAATATGGGAGATACCGACAGGAATATATAATCAAGTAACTGATACTGTAATGGTTTTTCATAACACAGTATTTTTAGATTCTGTTTCCTATACGTTGACAAACAATCGTATTTCAATACATGACAATCCACATACTGTTATTGATGATAATAACTTAGTTATTGTAGTGTTCCGTAATATGCCAAACATGCAAGTAGAATTGGATGGTAATAATATTATTGATGGTTCAATACATCTAGATAAATTAGGTCAAGACGTTCATGATGCTATGAGTGATGCCAACAATTCATGGCAAAAAGGCGTTTACAATGATACAGATATTACTAATCTAGGAAAGAAAACAGTAACTAGGACTTTTCATTTATCAGCAGAGGAATGGATTTCAAGCGTCAATGTAGAGAACTTCTATATACTAATACCTGTAGTTAATTTCTCAGGGGTTATAAAAGTAACGTATGTAACGTCAGGGGCTTATTCTGTTGTTGCAGGAGGTGCAGAAGTAATACACAATATTGCTAAATATGATGGCGTATTGAGTTACTATTCTAAAGAAATTATTTCTATTTCACCTAGTTTTGCTAAAGATTACTTTGTAGGCAACATTGACTACAATACTACGGGAATATCTCTTCCTTTATACAAGGCTCCTGTCGCTAGAAATCCTATAACTGTCAAGGTAGAAATTATAGGGACTTATGATACACTATTTGATGATATGAAAAATGCCACTTCAGGTTGTGTAGATGCAGGTTCCCCAACAGCTCATGGTTATCAGTGGATACCACAACATAGTCAAATACCAACTTATGATTTGATGAATAAATGGAACGCTGGATATGATGCGTATACAAGATTTCAAGGAGAATGTAGACAAATTACAGATTGGAATTTAGCAACACAAAATGGAATGTATATGGGTCAAAACGTAGCAAATGCTCCTTCTACAGATTGGTGGATGGGTACAACTATAACTCATAATGATAGTTATATTGTTCAAAAAGTTATAGGTGTTACAGACGGTAGAGAATTAGAACGTCAAAAATATAATGGTATATGGGAAAATTGGATAGAGACATCTCCTAGAAAGCTTTTTCAATCTGTAAGTAATGGGAAACAGGGTCTTGCGTCTGCCATTACTGGTAAAGGAGTTCCTACAGACGCAAATGATTCATTCCCTACAATGATTAATAATATTAATCAAATTCCAACAGGCAGCAGAAAAGCTAATGGGGTTATTTCATCTTCATCAACTTTAGTAACATTCACTTATAAAAGCGGTGGGGTTGTAAGTCTAGCGTATCTTGATTTAACAGGTCTAAGTTTCACACCTAGTTTAATAATTTTAATGACGTCTACAGGCAATGGCAATATGTCTTGTAGTATGTTCTCTTCATTTAATGACCCATTAGGTTTTTCGTCAGCTACTAAAATTTCTTTGTACAACTCTAATCTATTCTCGAATAGCCCAAATCATAATTTAAGTCATATAGCT
The DNA here is from genome assembly GCF_050272555.1 of Lysinibacillus sp. NPDC047702. Classification (NCBI taxonomy): domain Bacteria; kingdom Bacillati; phylum Bacillota; class Bacilli; order Caryophanales; family Bacillaceae; genus Lysinibacillus; species Lysinibacillus sp. NPDC047702. Next base: position 26,069 of record NZ_JBNNMG010000038.1, read on the forward strand.
ATAGCAGGAGGTTATAGACTTCCAGTTACTAGTCAATCAGCTACCTATACATGGTATGCATATGAATAAGGAGGTAACAACATTATGACAACAAAACGTGGTAATAGAATTATATATGATACAACTACAGGCAAGGTAATACACCAAACAGGTGAAGCAAAAGGAGATATACTACCACATGATGATTGGCATGGAATAGCTTATATTGAAATTCCTTATGGTGCTATTGATTACTCAAAGAAATACATCGCAGGTGTAGACCTTAAAACAAAACGTGCTATCATTAAAAACTATGAAGTTGAATTAACTGAACAAGAGTTAGAAATGATACGCATGAAAGAGGACACAGAAATATACAAAGTGCAGGGCGTATTAATGGGGTTCATGCAAGGCTCAGTAGTTGAAAATACAGTTAAGATTATTGCTAAACGCATTGCAACAGAAGGACTTAACCCTATAACTGGTGAGATATTCACGCTAGAGTTTATTGTGCATGAAGGATATAAGGCAGCAGTAATTGTAGTATTAGTAAATGACTATGGAATGGAGGTGGTAGAATGACTTATAAAGGTAGACAAATAAGTAAGAAAACATTAACACCATCATTAGAGCAAGAGATAAACGCTATTAAAACTAAAGCTGATAACTCATGGCAAAAAGATATTTATAACAACGCTAGAATCATTAATTTAGGCACTAAGAAAGCTACTAGAACATTTACTGTAAATCAAGCAGACTGGAAAAATACAGGTAATGTAGAACAATTGGGTATAGTCATACCATTCAGGGGTGCATTTTCAGGTAGTATTAAAGTAACCTATTCGGTAATGTGGGGTGAAACAGGGTCATGGGGTAGTACAAGCGTAGCCTACAATATAGGTAGTTTTCCACCGCAAGGCACGAAATTGAATGAGTTTACTATATTAACTGCTAGTAGCACAATGATGAAAGACTTTCATATAGTGCAGCCTTTCATAGATACTGCTACAGGCGACATTGCTATTCTTGTATTTAGAGCGCCTAATGCTAACAATCCGTTAGAAATAACTGTAGAATTAGACGGTACTTATTCAAGTGCTACTTATAATAGTAATTTGTTCAATGCTTTAAAAGATGGTCATATTAATACTACAGATTTAAGGTCTACTACAGCAGGTGGCTATCCGTGGACACCGCAGACTGTCACAACCCTCATGGCTAATACTTACAACGGTAACAGTTTAATTACTAATGTTGGTGCTAATAGAGCTGCTAGGATATTCCCTCAGATTAATTGGAAGACACCTCATGGACAAACTGAATTATGGGAGAGTGTACTCTACTTAGATGATTCATTGTGGGGTATAATAGAATTAGATATTGCAGGCTATTCTAATGCACATGGTGGAGCAAAAATGATAGTAGAATGGGGTTTTGTCTCTAGTCCTTCATCTACAGAATCACAAGAATTTAAAAACACATTAAAAGTTATTTCAGCAAGTCCAAATTTCACAGAAAATTTTTATGTTCAAACTCAACATAGACCGGATTCTAAAGCGTTGTTAATACAAATATTTAAGCGTAATGTTTCAGACTCTTTATCATTGTTTGCGACGTTAACCACTACTAACAGTTCTAGGGCTGCTTATGAATTTTTAAATAAATTTACAAACGGTTCTTACTTCCCTAGTGTTACAGTTCCAGCACACAGACAAAAGGACTTAGATAGGCGTATATCTGAAAATTTTACGCTGTTCGGTGATTTTAAAGCTAAGTTAGCGCCTGCTATCACCGAAAAAGGAGTACCAACAAATGCAGATGCTACAGCAGACCAAATGGTAGCCAATGTTAGAGCTATACCAACAGGTGGTCAAGTGTATGACAGCAATATAGCGTCAGGTGGGACTGTTGCGTCTTTTGCTTATGCAAACGGTGTAGGTAATCAAAATAGTCCTTATATACAAATTGTATTTATTTTTAAACCTAAATTAATACATTTATGGACAACCAGTGGGGCTTTGGTGTCTACTATAGTTAATCAGTATTCAGATGGTTTGGCAGAATATACAGCTAAATTAGCAAGTTATAATGGTGGTATTACAGGTGGCGTAACTACTGTTAATTTGAAGTCTACTTATTATCAATCAGGCAACAATTGGAATTTTACTATACCTGTTAATTCAGTAAATACGACATATAGGATTCTTGCATTGTAGAGAAGGATGATAAAAGAATTCAATGAAAGTGAGGTGAAATAATGCCATTCAAGTAGAATACATAAACTATAATGAAGTAATTCAATCTGCAAAAGTACCTATTGAAAAAGACATACACCAAGTAATTACCCCTATAGTTAAGGAATTAGAAATCAATGGTCAAATAGAAATTGAGAGATATGTTGAAATTGCTATTCATAATGAGCGTTTAAGTAACGTTATTACAAAATGTTATTCTCAGAAAGAAATGTTAGAATACATACGCCTTTTACAACGAATGGTTAAAGAAATAATGGTTGAAGATATTTCAAATAACACTAATTGTAAATAACAAAATACATAAAATAAAATTTAGAAAGAGGAAATTTATTTATGAAATACCGTGTAATTAAGGTTATTAAAGAGAATGTTTATTCTATTACTTTTGAAGTTGTTGAACAATCACCAGAGTTTCTAGAAGCTGTATAAGATTGAGGTCAAAAGATTTTAAATGTTGGTGGAAAATTTACTAAAAGGTTATCGAAAATGTAGTAACTAAAGTTCCTATTGTTGATGAAAATGGAGACCCTGTATTAGATGGTTCTGGGAATCCTACTTTTAATGAAGTATTAACTCCTACTGAACGTGAAGAAGTATTATTGAATATTGGCGATTCGTTCAAGTACTTCCCTAAAGAATTACCATTTACAAAATCATTCTCTAAGAATCAATACCATGACAATGTAGAAGATATGGCTAATTTATATGAAATAACTCTACGTGAACGCATGGATAAATTAATTGATGAATTAAAATCGGATGTAGACAATTTCAGTGGTACAAGCGAGTACATTCGATAAAAGACACATATTATTTAAAAATAAATGAATATTGATACAAAATATACTAATAGTGTATAAACAATCTATATATATTAATATTCAATATTTTACTAGAGTAGGTGCGAGCTATCCCTCCCCTACTCTTTTATTATTTTGATAAAGTCGGTGATAAAATATTGATTAATGAAAAACTAGGTGAACGATTAGCCAGTGCTGAGGTTGAAATTAAGAATCAAGAGAACCGAATTTCAAAATTAGAAGGTAATCATGAATTATTATATCGCTTAACATTAGTATCCGAACAGCAGCAGGAGATGAATAAGCATCAGCAAATCCAATTACATCGAATGGATAAGACCTTTAATAATATTAATATCAATCTTACAAAATTAAATATGACCCAGGTTGAATTACAGGAGGATGTTAAAGGGATTGGTCAACGTGTGGATAGTATTGAGGAGGATCTAAAGCAGGAGTCTCAGAAGGATTATATCTCCATTGGTGACATCATTAAACAATATCTGCATTGGTGGATACTCCTTCCAACAATTATTATTGGTGCTTTTATTTTAAAATTATTTGGCTTATAAGAAAGGAATGATGTCGATGAAAATTAATTGGAAGGTTCGCATTCGCAATCCTCAATTTTGGATTACGGTAGGATTATCCGTAATTACTCCCCTCTTTGCCTATTATGGTATTACGGGAGCGGATTTAACTACTTGGCAAAGTGTGTGGACATTAATTATGGATGCAGTCTCCAATCCATATGTTTTAGCATTAATAGCCGTTAGTACATATAATGCCATTCTTGATCCTACAACAGCTAACCTAAGTGATTCCTCAAGAGCATTAACCTATAATAAACCGAAACGAGATGAGCGATAATGGTCGATTTTATGAGTCCTGTGAAGAATGCTCGGTTAACTAGTAAATTTGGTTGGAGAAACCTAGGCTTTGGAAGGGAATGGCACCAAGGCATCGATTTAGCTTCAACTGGAAAGGTTCCGATTTTTGCTAGTGCTGCTGGCATTATTACGCGAGCACAGACGTTAAGCAGCTATGGAAATGTTGTGATGATTAAGCATACAATCCATGGCAAAACATATGAAACAAATTATGCTCATTTGGATTCTTCCTGCGTTCAGGTAGGACAAAAGGTGAAGCAGGGACAGCAAATCGGAATTATGGGAAATACAGGACGTGCATTTGGCGTTCATTTACACTTTGAAATACATAATGGTCTTTGGCAAACAGGACAACCAAATGCTGTTGATCCTATGAAATATATAACATTAACGAATGAAGCTAAAGGAGAGTTAACAATGTCACAATACAATGAATTGCTAAATAAAATAAAAGAGCTGGAAAATGCTTTGCAAACAAAACAAGCTATTATTCCAACGCGTAAAGCCACTGAAACGCATAAGGGAGCTTGGGATTGGCTGCAATGTCAAGGTATTACGGACGGCTCTAACCCTCAAAATTTCGTAACACGTGAGCAATTTGCAACAATGCTCAAACGATATCATGAGTCTAACTTATAATTTCTCACCGCCAGTAAAACCATGATACAATGAAAGGAATACTGGCAACTAAGGAGATTTTGCATGAGGCTTTCAACCATTTTAAATTTTTGTATTCTTGTATTTTTTACCCTACTCTTCGTCAATGATTTTTTCCCTGATACTACATTAGCTGCAGTACTAAGCAAAAAAATAATTCTGCTTATTTTAGTGATTTTGGTCATTGTACAAATCACGATGGATAAGGGGCAATATAAAAGGCTATCTAAGAAAGCATATGTTAGCGTAACATTGTATACCGTAGGACTTTGGATTGTCTTAACATTGCTTGGCGGCAAATCTGAATTTGGTCTATCCTTTAACAGCCCTATATTTTATATTATCGTACTATTACTAGGACTGGATTTACTTCGTATCTATCGCCAATCTAAGTTGGAACAAAAGCAATAGTCATAGAATTTGAAGCGCTAACCATCACTTTGATGATTCTATCCATCGTTTGAGCTTTTCTATCCATCGTTCCAATCTTTCTATCCGTTACTTTGGCGTTTCTATCCATCACTAAGCATGTCACCGATTTACTTCATTTGGTGGACATGCTTTTTCTAAATCAATACAAAATTTTGAATTGACACAAATATTGAAAATAAAAATACCCCAATTAGAAACCAACCATAAACATTTCTCTTTTGCCGAAATTCCCTAATTCCTAATATTAACATAATTAAACCTAAGAAGAATATCATTAAGAAATTCAGCTGATAATCGTGAGTAATAAGTCCATATGCAGCGAGTGATATTACAATGATTGAAAAAACAATGTGCAAAATTTTCAGCATACTTTCCACTCCTCCTTCTGTTAACTAGTATTTAGTCATAATACTGAGAGGGAAACCTTTACCTACCGTTTATTTAATTAATAAAATGATAAAAAACAGCCTTCATTGTTTTTGAAAAACCCATTTATAATGCAAATTCAATCGTAGTAGCAGTTCTTTCAGCTGCTGATTCTCCAATCGTTTTCCCCACAAGATAAAGCGCCATATTTATTCCTGAAGAAACACCTCCAGAAGTGATGATGTTACTGTCCTGTATAACTTTTTCTTCAGAAATCACCTGAATATCTGGATAATTTTCTTGTAGTATTTTTAATGCTAAATGATGAGTCGTTCCTCTTTTACCATTTAACAATCCTGTTTCTCCTAAAATAATTGCTCCTGTACAAACTGAGCATATGTATTCAATATTTTTATGTTTAATTATCCAATCTTGAATATTTTTATTCTTCCTAATAGATTGAACAGCCCTTAAAGGACCACCAGGGATTATTAAGATATCTAGATCAGGATGATTATTAATTGTATAGTCAGGAACCACTCTTATTCCTGAATGAGTTTTGACTGACTCCCCATTCTCTGTTATTAAAAATACTTCAAATGGTCTTGTTGGTAACAAGTCTTTTTTATAAAGAGTTAATGCCTGCTCAGCCTTACTATTCGAGGTTAATGACAAAACCTCTGCTGGACCTGAAAAATCTAATATATCAACATAGTCATATATCTAAATTCCAACTTTTCTCTTTTTCATTTTTATCCCCCACCCTCAATTTCCATTATCTCACTACTCAAGGATACTCGAACTAGCTGTTAATTGTATGACGATAAGTGATCTTATACACCCACTCTATCCATCCAACTTCACCTCAAATCAGAAACAGATGAGAACCTTTATAACGCTTCTTAAAGATACTTTATTTTGAATAAATACCTTTACCATTGTGGATGGCAAGCCTAAAGTGTAGTAACAAACCACCAATTGTTGTAAAGTTACAAGGTGCTGATTTTGCTTGTTTAGGAAATGTTTCTTCATACCATTTCCGAGTGATTTTATTATTATTTTGTAATTCATAGAAAGCAGCTTCTAATTCCACATAGCTTACTTTTTTATAGTCACCTATCTTCCCAATAGAATAGCAAATTCCTTTCTCATCAACTCTAATAACTCTACTGGACCCTTTCACTTTATGAAATACTAAGTCTTCATGAATTGCATTTTTAAAAGATGGAAAATCTATCTTTTACAACTACTTTCATATTTTATAGATTTATTCATTATCATATGCATATCTAATTAATGTATTATCCAGTATTTCCGATTCAATTACTCCTGATAAATAATATAGCTTTAACCAGTATGCATTATTTTCAAGATAAGAATCCAATGCTTTGCTAATATTAACTTCCGTAAGTTCTTTAACAATTATCATAGGAGGCATAGCTGGAAGATATTCAAGCCCCTCTTTTTCCATCAATGTCTCAAGATTTTTTGGGGTACATACAACTAGTGTGTAGGAAAAACCATCATCTAGCTTTACAAAAATATCAATGTTATCATCTTTAATATCAGTTACTTGTGATAATGCAGTTGGATATTCAATGTTAGTGATTTTCATATTAAACTCTCCTATTATTTTAGGATTTTTTTAAAATATCATTCTCGTAAAACATCTATACAATTATTCTCTTACTATTCATCTAAAATTACCACTCAGTCATTCATCTTAGCATTTTCGCTAACTTAATGGATTTTGATTTCCATTTATATTTTACCAAATTAACCATACTTTTCTAATGAGGCGTAGCTTGCGTGGTACAGGAATGTTTGAGTTATGGGCTAATTACTAACCTTTTGCTGTTCTGAAAGTTCTTTTTGATTGCTATATATGAAAGTTACATGATAAACTATTTCTGCACTTCAAAGGGCATAATCAATTCTAGGCTGTAGCGTCTTCCAACGCTGCAGCTTTTTCTTTTTTCTTTATATCACATTGAAAATAGCTAACCACACTCAAACCGTATTATACAGGCATTATGATTCAAGAGCATTTAATGTGAAATGAATGCATGCAATATCAAAAAAAACCTATAAACTATACAATACTTTGTGATTTTAAACTTAGCAAAATAAATCATAAAAATGAAATATTTTGGGGCTATGCGGTGCTAGACTAGAGTTTACAAAATATGGCGAGTATGGGAATGTGTGAGTGAGATTGGGGTTAATTGCTTCAATCTTTTTTTGTTAATCAATTATATGAATAACTTACTTATATAAATAAAGCACTGTTTGGCACAGCGCATTTCTAGGTACATAAGTTAACCCTTCACAGCTAATTGTTAAAGGTAACTTTATTTTCAAAATAACTACAGTTAGCACAAAGGTAATCTTTATTTATAAATATAGAACTGTACATATTTGACCAAGGAATATGTTCAGAACATCTTTCACATTTATCTACATACTTATCACGTAAAATACCATTCTCTAAAAAGACATACCATTGTTGATCCGATAAACTTTCAGATCCATTTTTTATGACAAGCAACGATATTTCTAACGCTTCACCATCGTCAAATCTATTCTCACTAATTAATTTTTTTAAATATGAAATAAATTTAGATGGTTCTCTTAATATTCTTTGTTTAAGTTGTTCTCTTTGCATAAAACCTCTCCTCTTTCCATCTACTTCAATTCGACAAAAGGAGAGAATTCCCTTTTATTTCTGGCAATAAAAATAATGCTAGTTTGTATTTCATCGTCTTCGCTGTAGTACCGACACTTTTGTTTTAAGGACAGTGCTTTAACCCCATAATACACAATTTTTTTATATACTTTGATTGATCAGCCCCTTCCACTGCATCTAATAGCTACCACACAAAAAGCAACCTTTCATAAAATTGAATAGGTACTTTTGTATAAATAACGCCTTCAAACCTTACGTATACTATTATTGACGGTTTCGCCTGTTGGGGGTTACTATAATGTTAGTAAGATTCTTGTCGTGAGAATCGCATATTGTGCAAACGCTCAAGTGGCTCTTGGGCGTTTTTTTATTTTATCCAAAGGAAAACACCACCCAGCAAAAAATACTGAATGGTGCTTCCTTTTTTATAACATCATACGAAAGAAATGGTAAACAATATCTACACACGATATAAATTTGTTGCGTATCGAAAGATGGCTAGTCTTACTTCACGCTGTTTCTCTTTTTTAGCCTTACTCTTTTCTTGTCGTGATAACTTAGGCATCTACTCTCATGGAGTGATACTTTTTGTGTACAGAGGTAAAAGTGGGGCTAGCTCATAGCTAACCCCACAAAAACCGCTTTATTTAGATATTTACAAAGCCTTTATGATTCTAGTACATTTAAAATTACATCAAGTTCATTAACTGCAAGATCAAGGCGTTCTTTTGCCTCGATGTTTTGCTGCTTTAATTGACTAAACTCTAGCAAATTTTTCTCATGCTTGAGTTTGATAGAGGACAAACGTTCAATTCGTGCCTCCAACTTTTCAATCGCTTGCTCACAAACGGCTGACCAAAGCTTTTCTGACTTTTGCATTTCAGTCGTGGATGGGTTGTGTTGACGCATAATTCGTGCATAGATCGCTTCAATTTGCTCAATTAATTCTGAGTAAAAATGTCGCTCAACACGAGTCGTTTGGAATGTTGGGTGCTCTACCTCTTTTGCATATGGGGTAATTTGACGTAGTAGCTTCCCTGCATTTTCGCCGAAACCATGTGATAGATTCAGGACATTCATTAATTGCAATAGTAAACGGATTTCTTCAAGATTGATCAGCTGTGAATCAATGCTTTCCTTAAGCTTTAACGATTCCATATAGCGTTGATCAAAGTGCTCAATTTCGCCATTGCGTTGCTCTACTAAATGTACACTTGCATTGTCTTTTAAGCTTTTAATATAGCGAATGGCATGGCTCTTTAGCTCTTCCATCGACAGCAAGTTGTCATTGTCTTGTTGTGGTTTTTCTCGTTGAACATACGCAAATGCATCCATTTTTTTGGGCCATTTTGCTGCTGGGGTTTCTTCTGAGACATTATAGCGTATATAAATTCCGTGCATTCCATATCCTCCAAGTCCATTTAACAAGTATCTCTAAAGACAATAAATCGAATACGGTATTTTTTCAAGTAAAAAACTTTTAATATTTGAAAATCCTTCATTTGAACAATGTTAAAAAATCCCGAATAGTTGATTCTATTCAGGATTTTATATAATGAGAACTTGCTTAGCTTATCCTCTGACAAGCTTAGTTCTCACACGGTTTGACATATATTCTACCATTAAAATAAGTAATATTAATCCTACTAAAATAGACCCTACCTCAGACCATTTATATGCATTCATCGCAAAAATAAGGGGTGCACCTATTCCTCCAGCCCCTACTAAACCAAGTACAGTTGCATCTCGTAAATTCATATCAAAGCGATAGATCACAATCGATAAAAATAACGCCGTCAACTGTGGCCATATTCCAAAACGAATCTTCTCCATCATCGTACAGCCGAGAGCCTCCATCGATTCTAATACACTCTTATCCAAATCCTCAATCACATCGACATATAGCTTGGATAGCATGCCTATGGATGTTAACGACATTGTGAGCACACCAGCAAATGGTCCTTGACCTGTTACCCGAATAAACATAAGACCGTATACAATCGCAGGAATGGTACGTATAATGATTAATAGTAAACGCACCACAAATGCAATAGGCTTAGGCACGATATTCGAGGCAGATAAGAAGGCTAATGGAATAGCTAGAAATGCTCCTACAATCGTACCAAGAAAGGCAATGGCCATTGTTTCAATTAATAAATAAGGAATCCCACCTGTGGTCGCATTAAATAGTAATGCCCAATCTGGCTGCAGCAGCCCTACTAATATATTCTTTGCAATTTTTGCCCCATTGTTTGATATCGAGTCAACATGTATCGTTGATATCGACCATATAAATAGCAGACCTAAAATTACAAGGGTTAGAAAGTATGACATACGTCGATCTGGTTGTAATTGTAATTGTTTTTCGATGACATTCATAGCTTCACCCCTACATTAATCTCTTACGAAAATATTCACTAGTTGATTCAATGATAAAAACAGTACAGACAAGCATTAGTAAAATCATGCCTACATTTGCATAGCTTCTCCACCCCAAGCTTTCATTAAGAAGCAAACCAATCCCACCAGCACCGACATACCCTAGAATGGATGCATAACGGACATTTCCCTCAAAGCAAAATAATGATGTCGATAAGTAATTTGGGAGAATTTGCGGCAAAATGGCATAGCGAAATGCCTGAATGGTTGACAATCCCATTGAATGCATAGCCTCAAATGCCCCCATATCGACATTTTCAATTTGTTCATATAAAAGCTTTCCCACATATGCGATTGTGAATAAAAAGATTGCAATAGTACCGGCCATCGTTCCAAGCCCAAATATGAATGTTGCGATCAGCGCGATGATTAATGTTGGTAATGTTCGAAGTAAGCTCAATATAAATTTGCTTAACATCGCTATCCATTTATTTTTGGTAATATTGGCTGCAGCAAGCATAGCGATAGGTAAGGCACAAATAGCACCTGTTACGGAGCCGAGCAATGACATTTTAATGGTATCGAATAATGGCTGCCATAGCTTCACTACATATCCCCAATTAGGTGGAACCATCTGCTGTATAATCACGAAGAAGTGATTCATTCGATCCCTCAAGACCTCTAGACTAAATCCCGTAATACGAATTGAAAGCAATGTTAAAGCAAAGAGGATAAGCCATATTAGCGGCATAACGGAGCGCTTTTCCAGCACTTCCTTACCATTAGGCAATGCTATTTTTTTCGGCAATAGTAACTTCCATTGCATGACGGTTCACACCTCTCCTCTCTTTCGTATCGTTATAAATAATAGCAAGCGTTTCTTCGTTGATTTCATTCGCTCTTCCATCAAAAACGATTTCTCCATTCCTTACACCAATAACACGTGTTGCATAAGCCAATGCCAAATCAACGTGATGAATATTAATTAAAATAGTCATCTTTAATTCTTGATTGATACGTTTAAAATCTTCCATCACTTGCTTAGCTGTCACAGGATCCAATGATGCTACAGGCTCATCTGCTAAAATAATTTGGGGATTTTGAGCAAGTGTACGTGCCAAGGCTACACGCTGCTGCTGGCCGCCGGATAACTGATCTACTCTTACATAGGCCTTCTCTAAAATCCCTACATGATCCAGTGCCATCAATGCTTGAAGCTTCTCTTTTCTTGTAAAAACACCAAAGAATTTTCGCCAAAAGGGCATATTAGGAACAAAGGAAACAAGGACATTTTTTAAAACGGATACACGTGTTACCAAATTAAAGGATTGAAATATCATACCAATATTTCGACGCAGATTTCGTACCTCTCTGCCCTTTAACTGACCTACATTAATAGTATTTACTCGCAACGTTCCCCCTGAGATATCGTGCATTTTATTAATACAGCGCAATAATGTTGATTTCCCTGCACCTGATAAACCGATAATCGCAACGAACTCCCCCTGCTCAATCTTAAGGTTAATGTGATTCAATGCAAGAAAGCCATTGGGGTATCTTTTTTCTACCTCTTTAAACTCAATCATAGTAACGCTCCTTTATATGATAGAGGAATTGCATCATAGGCTAAAAATTAAGAATCTGCGAGGTTTTCTGCGGATAAGCCGCAAGCCTCGCAGATTCAGTAAACATTTCTATGATGGTCAGTCCTTTTTCATGCTATTTACTTCAAACCAAGATTTTGAACTAACTCCTGTGCCTTACGCTCATTGTCATAGTCGCTATCCTTTGCTGCCTGATAGCCTTCATGACTGTAGATCGCAATTACTTCCTTCCCTTTTTCAGAATTACCAATATTAATGAAGGCTTGCTGAATAGCCATCTTTAATTCGTCATTCATGACTTTTGAATTTGTACTGACACTAATTGTGTCATTATAGATCGCAGGCTTAACACCAAGTAAGTCTGTTTCCTCCCAAATAGAAGCGGAGCGATTAAAATCTCCTTGCCAGCTTTCCTCATAATCACGACGTGCATCTGCGTACGTCACTAGGACATCTGTTTGTCCCGCAGCTAACCGTGCAAAAGCATTACCATAGGAATCAGCCTGTACAACCTGTGCTAAATCAGGAATTGTTTTATTAAATTTCTCATGCAACCATAATGTTGGATAAATATAGCCTGCAGGTGATGAGCTTGACATAACATTCCAAGTAACATTATTTAAGTCCTCAAACGTTAATTCCTCACCATTATTTACTTTCGCTGCTAAAGCCTTTCCTTTCTCCGATGGACCAGCAACTAAAATTGCTCGATAAGATGTTGTTTGTGCTGTTGTTGGTGCAGTAGGCTCATTTTTATTCCAATCAATAGGATTATCTGAATCATTGCTTAAGCCTGCACGTGTCGCTGTTAATATTACTTCAGCGCCATCATCATAAAGTACATAAGTCCCTCCTGGAATTAAACCAATATCCGTAGTTCCAGCAGACAACGCTTCGCCAACCGCTTCAAAATTTGTTCCAACAGTAATATCAATTTCACCTACATCAAAGCCTAATCCTGCTAACTCGTCCTTTAGTAAACCCTTTAAAGGTTCTGTTGCTGTAATAATTTCATCAGGATCTCGGGAAGGCACAAAGCCGATTGTTAATTTTTTTAGGGATTCATTCCCACTTGCATCAGAGGAAACATCTACTGTTTCTTCATCATCAGCTGTTTTAGAGGCCTCATTTCCACATGCCATCAGCAATATTGAAAGTATGAATGTTATTCCGAAAAATAGTGATTTTTTCAAATTTTTGTCCTCCTCATGTTTGAAATGCTTCCTCAGTATAAACAGTGAATATTTCCCTAGTGTTAATAAGGGATAAATATATGTATCTATTTCGTAAAACAATATTTTGATATTGTAAAGACATGAAATTAATAAAAAAAACCTTATATACTGTATGTATACTAACTAACGGAGGACTCTCTATGACTGTCAAAACCATACAAATATTGGCTACTAGTGATATTCACGGTTATATTATGCCTACTACCTTTCGTGATGCACGGAATGAGGCACTTGGATTAGCTAAACTAGCATCCATTATTCAAGAGAAACTACATAAAGGACCGACACTTTTACTTGATAATGGAGATTTTATTCAGGGAAGTCCCATGACCTTTTATCATCAAAAATTTCAAGCGCATATGCCTAACCCATTTATTCAGGCTGCAAATGCTCTTCAATACGATGCCATGGTTTTTGGTAATCATGAATTTAATTATGGGCTACCTGCCTTACAATCCATCATCAACCAATCACAATTTCCATGGCTAGGTTCAAATGTTTTAACGGAAGATGGCAGACCTTTGACGAAGCCTTATATCATTAAAGAAATAGATGGTGTCCGTATAGGGATTTTAGGAGTGACAACTCATTTTGTGACACATTGGGAGGAGCCACAGCATATTTCTGGGCTTCACTTTGAAGACGCCTTTACAAGTGCTAGCTATTGGGCAAAATGGATGCGAGCAAATGAACAAATAGATGTTCTTATCCTTAGCTATCATGGAGGATTTGAGCGGAACCTAGAGACAGGAGAATTACTAGAGGATGAAAATGGAGAAAATCAAGGGTACCGTATGTGCATAGAAATCGAAGAAGTAGATATCATCATTTCTGGACATCAGCATCGTGAAATATGTTCGATCATCAACGGAAAATCAGTTGTTCAGCCCGGTACTAAAGGTATTTGCCTAGCCAGTATCGAATTAGCCATTACACTGGATAATGAACAGAGAATTCATTCCATAGCTCATACGCCATCTCTACTGTATGTGAAGGAAGACACTATATGTGAAACAACTGTTTATAATATTATCTCGCCTACTTTTCAAAAAACAGATGCATGGCTAGATGAGACAATTGGGACTATCCAAGGAAATATGCTTGTGGAGGATGCCTTTCTTGCCCGTATTCAGGAGCATCCCTATATTGAATTTATTAATCGTATTCAAATGGAAGCATCAGGGGCTGCTATTTCTTGTACAGCGCTCTTTCATGATGGGCATGGTGGCTTAAAGCATGCGGTAACAATGCGGGATATTGTAACGAATTATATTTATGCAAATACCTTAAAGGTGCTGCGACTAACTGGACTGGACATCTTGCTAGCCCTTGAACAATCAGCGACCTATTTTACAGTTGAGGCAAATGAGCTAAAAGTAGCTAAAACATTTCAATATCCAAAGGCACAACCATATAATTACGATATGTGGGAGGGCATTGAGTATATCATAGATATTTCAAAGCCTATTGGCGAGCGGGTCACTATGCTAACCATTCAGGGTGAGCCTATAAAGATGGAGGAAGAATTTGAAGTGGTAATGAGCAGCTATCGTGCTACGGGAGCAGGTAATTTTGATTTTTTAAGAAATCGGCCTGTTGTGAAGGAGATACAAATAGATATGACAGAGCTGATTGCTGATTATCTTCTAAGGCATCCTATCATCCAAGCGACATGCAATCATAATTGGCGGGTAACATTCTAGCTCACCTTTATAAAATAATTCGCCATATTCCTTGTGAGGATTGAAGTCTCACTGGAATATGGCGATTTTTTATTTTATCTAATTAAGAATTTTGTCGTATTTGATGAATGCTTTTTCCTTCTGTAAATGCATGTATGGATGTTATTTTTCCTACTGATTTAAAGTTTGCCCTGTCGTAGACCTTTGCCACCTGCG
This sequence comes from Lysinibacillus sp. NPDC047702, assembly GCF_050272555.1. Taxonomy (NCBI): domain Bacteria; kingdom Bacillati; phylum Bacillota; class Bacilli; order Caryophanales; family Bacillaceae; genus Lysinibacillus; species Lysinibacillus sp. NPDC047702. The sequence continues at coordinate 41,250 of NZ_JBNNMG010000038.1, forward strand.
CATTTATTGGCATAATCCAAAGATTTTCTAACCCTAGCTGAATTGACTGCTGCTGAATATGCTGAAGGATATAGCCAATCAGCCCTTGCCCTCGATGGCTTTCAAGTGTTGCTACACTTTCAATTCTTCCTTGATTTCCTGAGATAAAAAGATTGGCAGTACAGCATGCTTTCCCATCTAGCTTTAATAAATAATACGTAAAGTATGGAGAGCGATATGTTTGCTCAAAAGCCTTCTTTATTAATGAAGGATCCCCAAATGTTGCAATACTCATTTCAACTGCCATTGCTTCATCTACATTTGTATCTGTTACTCGTTCGATGGCTATAGCTGGATTATGTGGTAGTAATGCAGATTCACCGTTCCAACATTGTATATCATCTATAAAGCTTTCATATTGAAAGCCGTGCATTTCTAAAGTTTTTATACAGGCCTGATTTTCCTCCAGATTGTATAGGTACAATCTTGGGACAAGTGCTTTAGATTGATAGAATTTCTTTATTTTGCTCAATACCACATCAGGTTTATTTATTTTACGCCAAATGTGTGCATGATTTGCATCAAAATATGTTGGATTATCCTCATTGTAAAATAATACTCCTTCTTCACATGTCTCCATCTTACTAAAACTCTTAAGATAATGAAGATCAAGTTCTATAATGTGTTCTAAACTATGCATGCTCTGTTCCTCCCTCGACCCATCTTTCAAATAAAGCCTCTAACTGATGCTCAAGCTTTTGACGCTGCTCCTTAGCCAGTGTCGGCTCCTTTAATTTTAATTCAAGCTTTTCTATTTGCTGCTCAATAGGTTGCTCTTGCTTAGCACTAATAGGCTTTTCTGTTATCTCTTTTATTACAGGTTCATCTACTAGCTCAGCATGTTTATTCCTTGCCCACTCATAATCACCCTCAAATACTTGAATGACTTCATGCTTAATCCATGCTACTTTTGTAAAAATCTTTTGTAGGAAATAGCGGTCATGAGACACACCTATAATCGTTCCCTCAAAGGATTCCAATGTATCCTCCAATACCTCTCTGGCCTCAATATCTAAATGGTTGGTCGGCTCATCCAGTAGCAATAGGTTGATATCCTCATGCATTAACTGAGCTAGGCGTAAGCGCATCTTTTCCCCACCGCTTAAATCCTTCACTTTCTTGAAGACGTCATAGCCATAAAATAAAAATTGAGCAAGTATATGTCGTGCCTCAGCCTCTGATACTGAGACACTCTCTCGAAAGGCATCAATTAAACGAATCGATGGATGCTCATGCTCAAACTGTTGCGAAAGGTAGCCAATTTTCACACTGTTGCCAACACGACAGCTTCCTCCATTTGGTACGACCTCACCTAGTATCATTTTTAATAATGTGGATTTACCACTGCCATTACCGCCAACAATCGCCAGTCGTTCTCCGAAGTAAACAGACAAATCGCATTCCTTTAATAGCGGCTTATCAAATGCATGGCTAATTGCCTTCATTTGCACAACCTCTTTACCACTACGCTCAGCCATTGTTAGAGCTAAATTCATTTTCTTTTTCGTTGACGGCTTCTTGACCCGCTCAATTCGAGCCAATGCCTTTTCCATGCTTTTAGCACGTCGATGCATGGAAGCGTTCGGTGGATTCGCTTCATTTGCCCATTGCTTTAAACGCTTGATAGTTTCCTGCATTTTTTTTATTTTCTTCTGCTGCTCCTCAAATTCAGCAAATTGCTGTTCAACCTTCGCTTCCTTTTGTTTAACAAATGCACTGTAATTGCCAATATACGTAAGTGCCTCTCCATCTTCAATTTCTATAATCTTTTGAGCCATTTGATTCATAAAATGGCGATCATGGGATACAACAATCACTATCCCCGCGAAGTTCCGTACATAATTTTCTAGCCATTCAATTGCTTGCATGTCTAGATGATTGGTTGGTTCATCTAATAGCAAAATAGAGGGATTACTTAAAAGGATTTGCCCTAGCATAACCTTTGTTTTCTCTCCTCCGCTTAAGCTAGTAAAAGGCTGCTCAAGTAATGGTGTAATACCTAAACCATTAGCAATCATCGCCAATTGCGCATCAATCTCGTAGCCACCCTGCAGCATAAATTGTTCTTGCACATGACCATATTGCTCAAGTATCTTATCTGATACAGCTACCTGCATTTCCTGCTCTAGCTTTGTCATCTTTGCCTTCAAAGCATAAATTTCAGCAAATGCCTCCTCCAGCACTTGCTTTACAGATAACATAGGATAATGCGGAATTTGATGAAGATAGCCAATAGTCGCTTCCTTACTTTTTATAATCCGTCCCTTATCTGGTGTATCCAAACCAGATAATAGCTGTAATAAGGTCGTTTTCCCGCTTCCGTTCACGCCAACAATGGCAACATGCTCTCCTGTATTCACTTCTAATTGAAGTCCTTCAAATAAAATATTCCCACCAATAATTTTTTGTATTTGTTCAGCTTTAATTTGCATCGTTTTTTCCTCCAATGAAACGTGCGAAAACATCTATAGACACAAAAAAAGACTGCTCCATTAACAAGCAGTCTTTTCCTCATTAATTTGTGAAAAAGAATGGTTAATTCGCTACGTTTGTTATTATTTGATTTTGCTTAAAAATGGACAGACCTCTCCCGTTGTTCGCAAAATCGAAAGTAATACCACGTGCAAAATACATAGCTGTATCCACTTTTACACATGTTTTCGTAGCGTTTTGTTTCATTCCTTTTCACCTCCGTTCATAATAGTTAAATTTATAATACCATAATTCAAGGACTTTAGAAAAGAAAAAATTTCAGTTGTCACTTTTTTGTAAATATACAAATGTTCCATCTAGCTATATACTATTTAAAATAGAAATATTTTCCTGAATTATTTCAATATAGTGAATTGACAGTAAGCTTTTTCATCATTAGCTTACTGTCTATTTATATGTGGTTAATATGTGGAGGGGCATTTATGAAAAAACTAAGTATGCAAAACAAAATGAGCTTGTTGATTGTTGCAATCATTACCTTTGTTCTGATTGCGATTAGTCTAGTAAATACAAGCGAAATGAAAACAGCTTTACAAGATGAATATAATATCCGTCTTAATCAGATTTTAGATTTAAGTGTACATAATCTCCATCAAACCTTACCAGGAGATTGGCAGCTAAAAAACGGAGAGCTTTACAAGGGCGATGCAAAGGTAGCGGATGAGACTGACATCATCGATAAATTAGGAGAATTATCTCAAGCAGCAATTACAGTTTTCGCGAATGATACACGTATTAATACAAATATTGTTGTAGATGGACAGCGAGCAATTGGAACAACTGCAGATCCAAAAGTAGTGGAGGCTGTGTTGTCTCAAGGAAAATTATATACAGGCACAGCAGAGGTTGTGGGTGAACCCTATTTTACAAAGTATGAACCCCTTCATAATGCAGATGGAGAAATAATTGGCATGATTTTTGCAGGTGTGCCTTCTTCTGATATCGATGCAGCGGCCCAAAAAATGCTCTTTAAAATGGGTGTTCTTGCAGTTATTACAGCGATAATTGCAGTAATTGCAGGTATCTTATTTGTACGAGGGATTGTTAAACCATTAAAGCACTTAAATGCTCAATTAGAAACCATTTCGGCTGGAAAGGGCGATTTAACACAACAGATTATTGTTAAGTCTAAGGATGAAATCGGTGAGCTGGCAAATTCATTCAATGCGATGCTTGCAACATTACGTAAGATGATGCAACGAGTGGATGAAACAGCTAATCAGGTGTCTGCATCATCTGCTGAGCTTTCTGCAACTGCTGGCTCTACGACAGACACAACAGAGAATTTAACAGCCAATATGCAGGAATTAGCAAGCGGTGCCAGCACGCAAAAGCATAGTGCCAATGAAAATGCTGAGGCCATGCAGGATATTGCAGGAGGCATTCAATTAGTAACAGAAACAAATAGCGAGGTTTCTTCCTATGCTTCTGATGCTTTTGATACAGCTAAGCATGGAGAACAGACAGCACAGGAGATGCAAATGCAAATGCAGGCTATGGCAGTAGCTGTGCAAGAAAGTGCTAATTCGATTGCTGCACTTGATACACATGCAAATAAAATCGACGAAATTGTTGAAGTAATTCATGCCATTGCAGATCAAACGAATTTACTGGCGTTAAATGCCTCTATTGAAGCAGCGCGTGCTGGAGAACACGGAAAAGGCTTCGCAGTGGTAGCCGAAGAGGTTCGTAAATTAGCAGAGCAATCAAAAACATCTGCAGCAGAAATTACCCAGACGATTCAAACAATGCAGCAGCTAGCGAAGGAAGCACGTGAGCATATGCAAGAGAGTGAACAAGAAGCTGCTTCAAGTGCCAAAGTGGTGCAAACAACAAGCGTTGCATTTGAAGAGATTACAGCTAAGGTATCTCTCGTAACCAATAAAATTCAAGAGGTTTCAGGGATTGCTGAAGAGCTCTACGCACGTATAGAGCAAGCCAATGCTTCTACACAGATAATGGCTGAGATTGCTGTTGAAGCACGTGAGCAGTCGAAGGTCGTTACACAAATTGCTGAAACAAATCTTGAATCCATGGAGGATATCAATATAGCCGCTTCACAGCTTACAAAAAATGCGGAGACGCTGCAAGATTTAATTCATCAATTTAAATATTAATGACGTAAAGGATTGTTCATTTGGTAAATGCCAATGGACAATCTTTTTTATGGAGCTGATTTGCCGTGATAATACTACTGGTAAAAACATTTGCAATTGGCTGTAAGTATGATTAACACAGTTCATTTACCTGTTGCCATCTCGTTTATCTAGTTCACCTGCTACACCCTCACCTTTTTCACAAACATTTTAACAAACGGAACAAGGAAGATGGATACGACTAACACACGGAAAAGCTGAAAGGCTGTGACAATCGTGACATTTGCATGAACAGAAGCAGCGATTATTCCCATTTGATCAAGCCCACCTGGTACAATACTTAAAAAGCCTGTCCCAAAATCAAGATTGTACAAGCTCTGCATAACAAATGTTAAACCAAAGGCACCCCCAATAAAGATACCAGCTGATACAAATGCATAAAATACATGCTTCTTAGATAAATGTAGATCCTCTTTTTTTAGTAAAAGTCCAATATAAATACCAAGCATTAGCTGAGCAATATGTAGTAAGGATATCGGCATTTGCGGTACCTCTATCCCAGCTATATTGATTCCCATTAATAAAAATACAGGTCCTAGCATATAGCCTGTTGGAATTTTTATTTTTTGCGCAAGCCATCCCACAGCGCTACATAAAACAAGTACCCCAATAAGCCTCCATGTATATGTCCCATCTATAGTGCTGCCGCCTCCGCCAGAACCTGCTACCATTAAAGGCACAAAGCCAACGATTAGCAGAACCCTCAGTATTTGAAAGAATGTAATGATGACCATATCCATATCCCCTTGCTCCTCAGCAAAGGCCACAACCTGTGACATTCCCCCAGGTACACAGCAAGTTAATGCGGTCGCAAAATCTAAATCTGTACGCTTTGCAACGATATAACTTACAGCAAAAAACAAAGCGATAAACAAAAGATTGAGCACAATCATACTCCCTAAAAATTGTTTAATATCCTGGACAGCTTCTGGTGTAAAAGCAAACCCAATAGAATATCCTGCTACGATTAAACCAAAATTCCTAAAATATGGATGCCATTTCAATTGTACTTTTGTTGATAACTGAACAATAAGTACTGCCGCCATGGCTCCTAGTAACCAGGGCATCGGGATATGGACAGCTTGAAAGACAAATGCACCTGCTAGCCCAATACATAGTGTAATAAACATGTGTCGATCAAATACAAACATAGAAGCAACCCCTCGTGACTGACTGTATAAGTCCATTATGCAGTTAACTTCCCTACTTTTCTACTTCGCTGCTTTTGGCAAGATCCTATATTGTGAAAAATAAACCTGTCATCCTTAAATTTTGACCTCTTATCGAAGAAATTCTCCCACCCAAATTTTTCTATGCTACATTATTATTACCTGATTCAGTGTTAACCCAGTGATGGGGATAGGCAAAGGAGGTCTCTAATGAAGATTCATTTAACAATTAATAGCGCGCTAGAAGAAATTGAGATTCATATACATGCGAAAGAATATAACGAACAAATTGAGCGAATGATGAAGCAGCTCCAAGCTTCACAAACAACGATGATAGATGGCTATATCCAGCAGGAAATTCATATGCTAAAGATTTCTGAAATTTTTTCAATTTATGCAGAGGATGCGAAGGTATTTTTGCAGACAGAAGAGCAGGAATTTGAATCAAAACGCAAATTATATGAACTAGAAGCGCAATTTGCAAAAGATTTTGCGCGTGTCAGTAAATCAACACTCGTCAACATTCATAAAATCGCCTCTATTCAAATGGGGAAACTGGGTACGACAGAACTAATACTTGAGAATGATGTTACCGTACATGTCAGCCGAAAATATTTAAAAGAGTTAAAACGCCATCTAGGTATCGGGAGGGATTCATAATATGAAAACATTACGCATGATGATTATTGGTCTACTTATTTCACTGAGTTCTTCCTACGTCTTAGTGACCTTAAGTATGATGTCTAATAATGGAGTGATAGTAGGATCAGAATTACTTGAGCAAGTAATAATCGCTGCCATTCTAGGTGTTGTCATAGGCTTATTGTCCTTAATATATTATATCGAGCGATTACCCTTTTTAATACAACTGTCCTTACACATAATCGCTGTAACTTTGTGTGTAATCATCGCAGGTTATTTTGGCCACTGGTTCGATCATTCTAGTCTTGTATATATACTGATAGCCGAAATCGTTATTTACATTATCGTATGGGGTATTACCTACGTGCTTCAATTAAACGATATTGCAGAAATCAATCATGAAATACAAAAAAGAAAGGAATAATCTATTATGGGATATGCTATACAAGTTGAAAACCTTCGTAAGCAATATGGCGAGCATCAGGCTGTCAAAGGGATTTCATTTACAGTAGAAGAAGGCACCCTCTTCGCATTTTTAGGGGCAAATGGTGCAGGTAAATCAACAACCATTGAAATACTTTGTACCTTATTACAAAAATCAAGCGGTACTGTGAAAATTAACGGTCATACCCTTGATGCAAGCAATCACAATGCTGAAATACGGAAATCAATTGGCGTGGTCTTTCAGCAAAGCCTGCTTGATGAGCGATTAACAGTTCGTGAAAATATACTACATCGCGGCAAAACATACGGTTTATCCAGAGCACAGCTTGATGAAAACTATCAATTTGTTTCTACCTATTTGCATTTAGAGGATATAGAAAAACGTAAATATGGAACATTGTCAGGTGGTCAAAAAAGACGTGCTGATATTGCACGCGCGCTCATTCATCGTCCAAAAATATTGTTTTTAGATGAGCCAACAACCGGCTTAGATCCACAAACACGTCAATTTGTTTGGCAGGCTATTAAACAGCTACAAATTGAAACAAACATGACTGTGTTTTTAACAACGCATTATATGGAGGAAGCGGCTGTTGCACATCATGTTATCGTATTAAAGCAAGGAGAAATTGTCGCTGAGGGGACACCAGACGCGTTGAAAACTAAATATGCCTATGATTCAATGTCACTTGTCTTTCATAATAGTGCTGAAGGGAGTAAGTGGCTCAAGGACAATGCCATTTCCTACACAGAAAAGCTCGGTATATACTCAATTCGAGTTGATTCAACGCTTCATGCTTTGGATTTATTAAAAAAGGCAGAGCCATTTATCGCCTCCTTTGAAGTAATAAAAGGCACAATGGATGATGTCTTTCTTCATATTATGGCTGAGGGAGATGCTGCGTAATGGAAGCATTTATTAGCCTAGTACAACGAAATAGTAAGGTTTTTCGAAGAGATAAAACCCAAGTCTTCTATTCACTACTTTCTGTTATTATAGTAATTGTGCTGTATGCCGTATTTCTGCAAAAAATGCAGGTGGACGCTATTGAGCAAATGACAAAGGCTACTCCTGAATTAATCACAATGGTGAATGAATGGCTTGTAGCGGGACTGTTATCCATGATTGCTGTAACTACAACACTTGCTGCCTATGGGATTGCCGTCAAAGATTTGGAATCTAAAGCACAGGCTGATTTTTTAACCGCACCTATTTCAAGAGCAACGATACAATTTAGCTATGTCTTCAATGCCTTTATTATCGGCTGTATCTTTTCCTTTATTGCCCTCGTTGGTTGTGAAATCTTTATTGTTTCCACTGGTGGAGAGCTTCTCAGCATTGGGGATTTCGTTCATGTAGTGGGCCTATTATTTTTATCTGTATTACTTGCCAGTGTTTTTAATCTTTTTCTAGTATTATTTGCGACTACGCAAAACTCCTTTTCAACATTAAGTACCCTTGTGGGAACTGCGCTTGGCTTCTTATGCGGGGTTTATGTCCCTATTGGTGCATTACCAAGCTTTGCACAAAATTTGATTATGTATTTCCCTATCAGTCATACAACTTTACTATTACGCAATGCATTTATGGAAAGCTCCATTACCAAAGTTTTCGAAGGTGTACCTGCTTCACAGGTAGAAGATTATAAAGAAATGTATGGCATTGTCTATGACCTTCATGGAAGTATTCTTAGTGCATCCACAAGTGTCATCATTATTCTAGCTACCATTCTTGTACTAGCTATCTTATCTATCATTCTTTACAAAAAGAAAAATAAATAGATTTTGACACATCGTTTATTAAGCGATGTGTTTTTTATTGATTTAAAACAAACATTTTGTTATTTGTAAGCCCGTATTCAAATAACGCATATAAATAACCAGGCACCTCCGGTACGATAGATGTATCAATTGAAGGAGGTGCTTCCTTATGCTAACGAAC
>NZ_JBNNMG010000039.1:0-49406 GCF_050272555.1 Lysinibacillus sp. NPDC047702
GTTCAAAATAGCCAGCTATCTGAAAAAAACTCAGATAGCTGGCCATTCGTCATGCGTACCGATAAGGTGCGCTTATTTTTGTATTTCGGGCTTACCTTATGACCAAGGGTATGTGTCTTAGGGTAATTATTAAGCGATAGAATTTGAATTTTTTGTTAAAAATATTTTTGGGATTTACTTAAAAAATTCCATTATTTCATCATATTTGCTACTATTTCATAACTTTCAAGCATACAATGAAATAAATGACGAGTAATTGAAATTATGGAGCAATATGATTGTAATGGCTGTTTCCTAATAAAATGGATTGTGTCTCAGCGTCGATGACAAAATATTTATGATAGGTCTCCTGTTCAGTTTGTTTAAAGGATGCTAAAAAATATACTTGTCGATTGGGATGAATAAAAATATGTTGAGTGAGGTCTATTTGTTCACCTATAAAATTAGTTTTTACATGAAATGTTTCTTCAACCTTTGGAATGTCTTTAAAGGCTATTTTTTGACGAATGTTCAAGCTAGCATCAGAATATTCCTCATATAGTGCTGGATTAATTTTTTGATAAAACTCGTCCTCATTTTGAAATGACTGATATTGATTATTTGGATACTTATAGGAAGTAGCTGCAATAGGTGTACAGAGTGTGGGTGCAGAGTTTTCTACTAGATGTTGAGGCTGCTGTAGTAAAAAGCTTGAAACAAACATCAATGACATGAATAATACCTGCATCATTTGTCCTCCTTTTATAAATTATATTTCCCAATTACTTGTTATGTATACGTATCATGACAATAACATCAGGATTTGGATTGAAATTTATAAAGGGAACCTAATACAGGTTAATAGCTTGGGTATTTATTATAATGCTGGTTAGGAAACTTGCGCCTGTTTTGAATATCTATTTAATAATACATCCAATTCTTGACTACAATCTACCACAATAGGATGGGTGAAACCTAGATCCTTTGCCTTTCTATACATAGTTCTTCTCTTCATTTCGATTTTCACCTTCAAGAATTGTTTAAGCGATAATTGTACCAAGATACTTTCCTCCTAATTTTTTCTCCATTTTCTTGTCATAAAATCCATATGACCTCGATTCAACTTTCTCATTGTATACCACATAAAATAAAAAACATGTCATATTGTGTTTAGTATGCTAAATTCGTAATTTAGTCATAGAAGATCACCTTAATTCTCAGTGAGGGATAAAAAACTAAAATTTTGAATTAAATCTTTTCGCCTATTTTAATTTACTTTAATTGTAATATGTTTAAAATTTAAGACCCTGAATCCAAAGAGGTCAAGGTTTGGTTCATATGGCTTTTTAGAAAATATTTAGATCTCGATTAACTGAATTTGCATCTTTTTTACTAGTGAGTTTACTAGCTGCAATATTTGCACTTTTCTTTCACTTTTCTCAAATTTCGTATCTTGTCGTAATTTATCAAATAAACCTCTTTGTTGTTTTTTGCTGAGGATATTTTCAATTATTTGAAAAAATGTTAGGGATTTTTAAAAAATAAAGTAAAATAATGAAGACATTGATGTTGAAAGTAAAAAAGCTAAGGTGAACGAATTAATAGAGGCTATTAAAAGGTGTCTTCAAGGAAGATCAATAAATTGGATTAGGTCATAATTACATTATGCATGATTAATCGGAAAGATCTTAAAGGAAAGAATGCGCTCTCAAGCTATACTTTTTTGAATCAAAATATGTAAACGCCCACTCTATCAGATGTGGGCGTTTCATGTTGTTGAAATACTATTATGTCAAAGAAATCAAGGTGACAAATTAAAAAGTATAGCCCTTTTTCAAAACGAGGGGTTGATCTCCGTTCCGACTGAGTGCTTTCCTGGGGGCGTCCGATGAGCCGCTTCACTCGCGTTGCTCGCTCCAGGGTCTCATCTGTGACGCTGAATCCCCGAGGAGTCACTCAGTCTACACTCCAATCAACCTTTGCTCATAGTATTTTTTCTGGCAATTCACACAAATATATAGTGATAAATTTGAAGTCTTAGCCATCATTATATTGTGCAAAAATGGAGCTTTGATAACATTTTTCTATGCGAAAACAGAGGAGTACTTTATGTAAAGTGAAAAAGTAGTTTTACGCATAAAATGTAGGTTAATAGCTGTAGAATTGTACCAATATTCTATCCATTTAATGATGGTGAGTAACATGCTTTTACTTTACTTTTCTTTTGAGGGAAGAAAATATTTAAAGTTCTACACTATTGCTGATTGGAGTGCAAGGCTACTCGACTCCCGCTCGCCCACAGGAAGCCTTGCTCTGCGCGAAAGCGAAGCGTCAGCAGCAAAGCGAGTAGCCTGGAACGGAAATCACCTTCATTTTAACTAAATATTCACAAAAAATCCCTTGACTATTTAATTTTTCAACACTATGAAACGCCCACTCTATCAGATGTGGGCGTTTATTATTTATCTTAATGTGTCCATTCTTCTCGTAATAGACCAAATAATAATAGATCATAAAACTTACCGAATCGGAAAATCTCATTTCTTAAAATACCTTCTTTTGAAAAGCCGCATTTTTCATAGGATCGAATAGCTGCTGTATTAAAGCTGAAAACCTGCAGTTTAATTTTATTGATAGCAATGTAATTAAAAATAAAATCGATAAGGGTTTTCATAGCATCTGTTCCAAGTCCTTTGCCTTGCCATTGCTCACCAATCGAAATGCCTACAAAGCAAGTACTATTTTGCCAATTAATTGAAAATACAGCACATGTACCAATAAGTTCATTTGTAGATTTTTCAAATATACCGAAGAAAAAATCTTCCTTCTTTGCACTAATACTTTGGAAGAATGATGAGTGATCCTCGAAGGTTTTTGGAAAGGGGATTTCGTCATTAGCTAATAATAACGACTTCTTTTCACTTTCAATCTTGACAAACGTCTCTAAGTCAGACGAGGTCATTTGCTGTAAAGTAATTGTTTGACCTGTAAGAAAGTTTTTCATGTAATGATCCATTTGTGTGTTCTCCCTTATTCAAGGGCTGCAGCTAATATGACATCCCTTGTTTGATCTGTTGAATAACCAAAACGTCTACTGCACTTGCCGCACTCATTGGCACAACTCCTTTTAATTGAATACTTTTATAGTAGCATTTTTAAGGATTAGTAGAAATAAATATTTAAAATAAGAAGGACTTCAATTAGTTTCGTTTCTTCTGAACATTTAATCTTGTATTTTATCAAACAGCCCACATATCAATAGTTCAAATTTCTGATAGTGTTTGCTGATAGAGTATTTTACAATGGTTTAAAAGAAAATTCCAAATTATAATGATTAGCTCAATGGAGTTATGAAACATAACGAAAAAAGAGGAGTATTACAATGAGTATTCAGCTAAAACAATGTACACTAGAAGACTTAGATGATCTTCAAAAAATCAGTAAAGACACTTATATGGATACCTATTATGATAAGCAATTTAGACATATGATTAGTCTGGAAACGATTAACACTCATTTAGAGCGAGCATTTAATAAAAATCAGCTAAAAAGTGAGCTTTTCAATGTATCCTCTAGATTTTACTTTATCTATTTCAATGATGAATTGGCGGGCTATATAAAAATAAATGTGGACGATGCTCAATCAGATTCACTTGGGGATCAGGCACTTGAAATAGAACGTATCTATGTAGGACAATCCTTTCAAGGACGTGGACTTGGAAAAGTACTATTAAATACAGCGTTAGAACTTGCACAGCAGCTAGATAAGAAGGTTGTCTGGCTAGGGGTTTGGGAGAAAAATTTATCAGCTATCCAATTTTATGAAAATACAGGGTTTTCTCGATTTAGTACCCATGATTTTCAATTTGGAAATGACGTACATACCGATTTTATTATGCGTAAATTAATGGATTAACTTACAATAACAATTAGAAAGAGGAGAATTCAATGTGTTTATTTACAACTTATTTTAATGGCTTGATGGCAAACTTACCTGAAGAGGAGCAAATCCAGCTGCAACAAGCAAAAGGAGCAACTGATTCTCAAATTCAAACATTATTAGATATATTTCCAGAATGTCCAAAATCTTTGATTAAACTACTGCAAGATATTAATGGAACCTATTATTGTAAGCATGGAGAAACAACGATTAGTGTACTAGTATTAGGCTCAGATCTAGGTGATTATCCATATTATTTAAAGTCTATTGAGCAAATGATAAAAGATGCCCAAGTAGTGAATAGTGAAAGTATTTATGAACGTTATCGAGATTTTTTAGAGCATGTTGAAGTGGATGGTAGAATTCAGATGCATATACCATTAAATAAGCATTTATGCTTTGCGGATTGTATGAACAATGGCGGTACATCTAGCCTATATATAGATTTTCATCCCAATGATGGTGGACAGATAGGGCAGGTCGTTCGATATGTTCATGACCCAGATAGCTATGAGGTTATTGCACCATCCTTTGATGACTATTTACAACAGCTAATAGATGGAGAGTATGAATTTACAGCAATCTATGAGGAGGAATAGGAGGGAGGGCATTTATGAGATTAAAATTTTATGAAACGTGTGATGACCCGTTAATAGAGAGATATGCAATAACAACAGAGCAGTTAAGTTTTACAAAGTCTCCAAAAGAAAGTATTGAACTGGCGAAATTGGACAGAAATCGTCATGCCATATTGGTGCTTGCAGAAGATAAGCTAGTTTCTTTCTTTGTATTACATGAAAAAGATGGGGTAATACCATATTCAACAAATGAAGCTGCCTTGTTAATTCGCTCCTTTTCTACTGATTATCATGAGCAAGGGAAAGGCTATGCAAAAGCAGCATTACAGCTCTTACCAGAATTTGTTCAGACGCATTTTCCTCATATTAATGAGCTCGTGTTAGGAGTTAATGTCCCAAACAAATCCGCACAGGCACTTTATACTAAATGTGGCTTTGTTGATGAGGGAAGGCAAGTAACCGGATTTAATGATGAGCTTATTGTAATGAGTTATTATATCAAGTAGTGTTAGGAGATTCTGATGACATTGGTAATGAACGCAGGGATAGAGCAGTTGGATGAAATATGTGCGATAGATAAAGAAGTACTAGGTGATTTTTCAAGAAGCAAACAAATAAGTATAGCCATTCAAGAAAAACGCTGTATCATCCAACAAAATGAACAAGGGATTGCGGGCTTTCTGATATTTACAAATAATTTTTTTGAACATGGCTTTATCGACTTAGTGATAGTAAAGCCATCTGAACGGAGAAGGGGAGTTGCTGCCTCTTTAATAGAGACTTATGTAGAATTAGCTATCACGCCAAAGATTTTTTCCTCTACTAATCAATCAAATACGGCTATGCATCAAGTATTTGACAAGACAGGATTTATAAAAAGTGGGTTTATTGAGAATTTGGACGAGGATGATCCAGAAATTATTTATGTGAAACTAAGTAAATAAAGTATGAGAGGTCTCGAAGATGAATAATTACTTCGAGACCTCAAGGTTTTTTTGATTATTTTTTCGCTCTAATTACTAAAAAGGAAGGACGACGAATTTCTTTTTCTAGAGAGGGAAGTTTCTCTATTGCCTCCAAATTAGGAAGCGGTTCTACCATTTTTTCGATAGTGAGGCCATGTGCAATTAATGAATTGATAATCGTAGAGATACATCGATGATATTTAACTACACCATCCACAAACCATGTCTGTTCACGTAAGCCCTCATCCTGGTAATTGTCAATTGCATAATGATTTCTATGACCGTTATCATCATACATCCAATTATCCTCGAATGTTTTCCTAGCTGTTGCAATTGGATGTTCTATGGAAAATATAAAGATGCCATTTGAACGAAGTATGCTTGCAATTTTACTGATCACAGCATCAAAATTTTCAATGTAATGCAAGGAGAGGGAGCTTGTAATACAATCAAAGCTTTCTGGAGCTATATGATAATTCTCTATTGCATGCAAACAATAATCGATATTTGGATGTGCATATTCACGACGTACAATCGCCAGCATATTTCTGGAGACATCGATGGCAGTAACATGTTTTGCATCGTTTTCTATACAATAATACGCAAATTCGCCCATTCCACAGCCGATATCAAGCATCTGTAAATTCTGTAAATTTGGCAGTAAGGATTTTATCGCGGGCTGCTCCAGCAAATTATTATAATTATAAGATCTTTGACGTAAAGCTTGATACTGACAGAAAAATTCAGGATTGTCATAAATATTTTGTTTCATGTAAAACCTCCACTTGTTTTACATAACGTTATGTAGCATTTGCGCATAATCATTGTCTCACAGCTATGAAAATAGAAATAGACTTTTTATTCTATTTTTAGTAGGATGTAGATAGAGGCATGTCAACTTTAATATTTTAAATGACCATCTATTTACATAGTGTTGAAAAACTAAATGGTCAAGGGACTCTTTGTGAACACTACTAAGTCAAATGAAGGTGATTTCCGTTCCAGGCTACTCGCTTTCCAGTGGGCGAGCGACGAGCCGCTTCCTGCGCTGACGCTCCGTGCAGGGTCTCGTCTGTCTCGCTATCCCACGGGAGTCGAGTAGCCTTGCACTCCAATCAGCAATAGTGTAGAACTTTAAATATTTTCTTCCTTCAAAAGTAAAGTAAAAGTATGTTACTCACCATCATTAAATGGATATAATGGCACAATTCTATAGTTGTTGCCCTACACTTTATGTATAGAATCATTTTGTTGCTTTACATAAAGCCACTTATTGCTATTTCTCTAAACTTTGACCTTTTACGCCATAAGTTTGTAACAAATTGCAAAAATTAAAATATTTAATGGCATATGTTGGCACTTCTTTTTATGTTCGACGTTCTTTTTAGTGGAAGCAATATTACCGTTTCCTAAAAAAAGACGTTGGGGGATTTTTAAAGTGAGTACAGAAGCATTGTTAAATCTAAGTAGTAATTCATTGTTCATCGCTTTTATTTTATTGCTAGTCGCCATTTTACCGATTGGGCTGGCTGTAAAAGCGAAAAGAAAATTGTTTGGCATAGTAGGGATATTACTAACCTACAGTGCCTTTACTTTACAATTAGTATATTTCATTTTAAGGTGGATAGCTGTTGATCATGCACCGGTAAGTAATATGTATGAGTTTATGACATTTTTTGGAATTATGCTTACAGGAAGCTATTTAATTATTCATTTCCTCTATAAACAAATCGTAGTGGGCTTGTTTACTATTCCTGTATCCTTAATTATTCTTGGGTATGGAAGCGTTTTTACAAAGGAGGTTTCACCACTAGTACCATCTCTACAAAGTCATTGGCTAACAATCCATGTAATGACCGTGGCTTTTTCAAGTGCTATCTTATCGATTTCGTTTGCAACAGGCATTATCTATTTATTAAGAACATTAGACGTTACAAAGAAATCAATCAGTACCTTTGCTTTGGAATTTGTCATGTATTGTCTAATTGTCGTAATTGGCTTTATTGGTGTGTCTACGTACTTTAATCTCACAACAGATGATGTGAAGGTACATTTTGAAAATTCGCAAGGAAAAGAAGAAACAGAAGTTTATACAATGAAGCCTCTTATTGTCAATGATGCTGCTCAAACCACTGATGGAGAACAAATAGGTGTTTTACAGATTACTAACAAGGTAGATGCAAAGAAATTAAACTCAATTGTGTGGGCATTTCTAATTGGAACGATATTATATGCGGTACTGATGCTGATTACAAGAAGACCATTAATTGTTTTATTAAAGCCATTAACAAATCGAGTACAACCGGCTTTAATGGATGAAATTACATATCGGGCTGTGGTCATAGGTTTTCCGTTGTTTGCTCTAGGAGGACTATTATTTGCCATGATTTGGGCACAAATTGCTTGGAGTAGATATTGGGGCTGGGACCCTAAAGAAGTATGGGCACTCATAACATTTTTATTTTATGCAGCTTTCCTTCATTTTCGACTATCAAAGGGGTGGGAGGGTGAAAAAACAGCTTGGTTAGCGATTATTGGCTTTGGCATTATCATCTTTAATCAAGTATTTGTAAATTTAGTGATTGCTGGTTTACATTCGTATGCATAAGGAGCTAAGAAATGAGTTATTTTCTTAAGCTGAATCTAGTGAGTATACTATATGGACAGATGTTCTTTATTTCGATGGAATTAAATTTGAATTATTATCGAATGCTAAGACTTACTGGCTGGGAGGGGCAGCAGATTGATATTTTTTTATTACTGGTGCACTCAATCAGTTGGATAGTAGCGAGTATTGTTATGTATAAATTAACAGCTAAATGGATTGCCCGTCGCCGATTAGTTTATGTAACAACCATACTTTGGCTGCCTTATACAATCATCTTTACTTTTCTATTTGCAAGTATTTTTCCAATCACCAATCAAGGTGATTCACCAGCACCTGTGCAAGGATTAACCCTTTTTGCAATGATCTTTTTATTTCCGTTCTATATTGCTATTTTGAATTTTCTGTGTCGTTTTTTAAACGTTGATCATGCACAGGAGTAATAACTAGAAAAAGAGACATCCAAATAAAGGATGTCTCTTGAATTTTGCACTATAAATGCTAAGGCTAACATTAAATCTTTACAACATTAGTTGCTTGTGGTCCACGGTTACCTTCTTCTACGCCGAATTCCACTTTTTGGCCTTCTTCTAAAGTTTTAAAGCCATCTGATTGAATAGCAGAAAAATGTACAAATACATCATTTCCACCTTCAACTGCGATAAAGCCAAAACCTTTTTCTGCGTTAAACCATTTTACTGTACCTTGTGTCATGAGTGAACACCCTCCCAAAAAAATTCAACAATCATATTCCTTCTATCACTTGCAAAGAATCACATATTCAAAAGCTCGTATTACCTTTTGAATACGTGATTTTAATGACATAAAAGAAGTAATGTAATTATTATTTTTAATTATATAACAGTTTTATACATTTATCCAGTATATTCCGTTTTTAGAAAGGGAAAATTTACTTTTTGTTCTATTTAAAATTTTACGAAGTTGATTCTCGTTTAATCAATCCATGCTTTCTCTTTCGCTACAATTACTGCCTCAGCTCTCGATTCTACATTGAGCTTAACAAATAACTTAGATAAATAGTTTTCTACAGTTCTCTGTGTTACGCCAATGGCAGATGCAATGGCTTTATTCGTACAGCCTTGTGCAACCAGCTGTAAAATTTCTTGTTCTTTGTCACTGAGTAAAACTTCCTGCTGCCTATTTGGCATATTTGTGCGCTGCTGAACGAAATCTAAAAAATCTGCTGACAGTAGGATTTCACCTCTTAATGCAGCTAGAATGGTTTGAATCACTTGTTCTTTGGTGGCTAGCTTTGAGAGTAGTCCGTCAATTTTTTTTTCCACTAGTAATTCGTAATAATCGGATAGCTCGTATCCTGTATACAGTAAGATAATGCCTTCAGGGTGTTTTTTCTTAATCATCTCAGAAAGTTGAATGCCATTAGTTGGTTTCATATTTATATCGATTAAAAATAATTGGAAAGCTTGAGCATCCATTCTAGATAATACTGCCTCACAATTCTGCTCTGTTTCGATATTAACATCTGTTAAATCCTGTAATAGCGTTTTGGTACCATCTAAAACTACAGGATGGTCATCTACAATAAGAATATTAATCATACGAATCTCCGTCCTCTTGTATTTGTATAAATATATGCATTCCTTCATTATGGCTGGATGCTATGTTGATCTCACCATTAAATGCGCGTACACGCTCACGAATTCCGTTTATACCCATTGAAGCTGAGGATTGCATTAAATCTTCAATATTACAGCCAATGCCATTATCATCGTATTGTAGGATAAAACCATGTGGAATAGCTTGTAACTTTAATGATACTTCAGTTGCCTCAGCATGCTTTATTGCATTATTTAACAATTCTTGTACTAGGCGATAAACGACTAAATGTAAGGTGACATCCTGAAATTGGACACGTTCTATATGAGCATTTAACAGAAAATCTGCCCGTATTTTGACCTTTTGTATTAATTTTTTTAAAGCCATTTGTAATCCAAATGTGTCAAGTAAAGGAGGGCTTAGATTTTCGCAATATTCTCGTAAATCTTTTGTGGCATTCAGCAATTGCTCTCGAATATCTAATACCTTTTCTTTTTTTATAATCGGTGATCCAGCAAGCACGTCTAGCTCTCTCGCTAAATGAAGCTGTTCCTGTAAAATGGTGTCATGTAATTCTTGCGCTAAAATACTTTTTTCTTTTTCGATAATATTCCACAATAATTTATCAAGCCAAGGTAGCTGCGTATCATTGGAATCCTTCATATGTTGGATTTCTTGCACTAAATCTTCGATGAGCTTTAAATTATCTATAAACATAGAGACATAAAGTGATAATAACTCTAACCAAAGAAGTTCTTCTTTCTGTAGGGAGTGTCTTATCTTTAAAACAACTTTTTCTTCACCTGTATCGTGTAGCAGCAGTTGAATCGTGCCCATTTTTTCAATAATCTCACCGCGAACGAATGGTACAATTTCTGTTACAGTTGTAATCGTAAAGGCTGTGGTGCCGAGTTTTTCGGTAATTTCATATTTGAATAGTTGTAATAATTCTTGTTGATTTATTGCTTTTCCCATTCTGTTAACCGCTGCATATAAATTATGTACATAATTGCCAGTGGATGAAAAAATAATTTTTCGATACTTAAAATCAAGCTGCTCTTTTATATAGAAACTCGCTATGATAACGATAAAAATAAGAATAAAGATACTCGTCATTTTAAAAAGCGAAATTTCCCTTAAAAATACGAAAAATATACTTGAAGTCAGTATTACAGCACTAAAAAAAGCAAGGGTAGAATAATAACGAAATCGAGATAATTGGTATTCAATATCGAATAGCCGCTCATTCACTTGAATGAAGATAAAGGAAAATGGAATAAATAATAAAAACAGAGCGGCTAACTCCGCATGTAAAATGGGTTTGTGATCTAAAATTTCAGGTATAACAAAAAAAAGTAAAAATGGTAAAAACGGTGTGATGAAGGCCATAGCAATTAGACGGATTTTTGCCAATTTTGTGCGTAAATAACTTGTAAGTAATATATAGATAGCATAAAGGACAAGTACTGTAAATAAGCCTAAAATAAAAGAGGCAGTTAATCCTCTCAAACCTTGATCAAAGAATACAATGACATAACTACATAGAACTGCAAATGGAATAACATAAAGCCATTTCGTATTAAGATATCGCCATTCTATATGTAAGTAGCGGAAATATAGTTGCAAAAAGTGAATAAAAAGCACCAAGCATAAAATGATGCCTATTCCTATAACTAACATACCGAGAAGATTCTCTCTAGAGGAAGCGCCTGAACTAATATAGGCTAGAGAGCAGGTTAATAGAAATAGTATTAGTAGCCTTGTTTGTTGATTGTCTTTATTTTTTCTCCACAAATATAGTGCAATCCCAAAAGATAACACGAAATAAAATATTGGAAAAATAATTTGCAAAAATAATTCCTCAGGTATATCCTGATGCTGGACTGTTATGGAATGAACAACGCCACTAGGCTTGATAATCGTTAACTCTCTGCCACTTTTTGCGACTGAGTGTAATTGAATGGACCTATTATCTTGTGCAGGTTCTCCATCGATTGTCAGTAAAATATCACCTGTTTCAAGATTTTGCTGCTGTGCCCAATCAGGATAATAGAGATTTTCTATAACTAATTGCCCGCTAGATGCGTCCACCAAAATGCCGATAAAAGGAACCTTTATTGTTACTGCGAGTACATAAATTCCTAGTACTAAATATGCGATGAAAATACTATATATCCATTTATTCATCTTTTTCTCTCATTTATTTTCATCGAATAAACCCCGTTTCATTAAATAGTATGCTATACATTATCCATAATTAATGGCAATTATGGAATACCGAAATCAGGTCTTTCGGAAAACCACTATTGCTTTTTCGGAATAACGAAATAGTCTTTTCGGTAAAAGCTATGATAGTGTAAATCTAGCATATATGACGGAAAGGGGGAGCATTGCGTGAAAAAGTGCGGATTGTCACTAATCCTGTTTTTCCTAGTCGCCATAATGTTGTATCCAATGACAGCAATTGCTAATGCCTTTGAAAAAGATAAGGTTGAAGTTGATATTTGTATTATCGGGAGTGATAATCATTTTGTCTATAAAATTCCTAAACGTTTACATAAAGATAAGCCTTATGTTGAGATGAGGAATAAAATTGAATCCTCGTTAGCAAGTCATTGGAAGGTAGAGGATGCTCGTTATGAAGCGATCCAATCAGATGTTGCGTATACTTTCTTCATTAAGGATTTATTTCAAGAAAAGCAAAGCGGACAAATGAAAGTATCGATTCCATATAGCATCCTAGTAGGAATGTTTGGTGAAGATGAAGCTATTCAATTACGTATTTTAGCTAGTAAATTAACGAATTGGAAAGTCAATGCAAATGAATGGGCAGCATTCGGCTTCGTAGCACCTCTCACGCTTTTAAGCGACCAGGAATATGTCTATGAGGGAGCTGTCTACGAGCTTTTACAGCAGCGGGTAGGTCATTTTGATGGCACCGTCATGAAAGGTCAATTGGTGCTGAATAGTGTTATCTATTTTAGCTTTACTTTAGTGCAATTAATGACTTGTATAGTAATGTCAAGACGCTTGAAAAAGAGAATCGTTAATGATCCAGAAAATATGCATCAGTTCCGAAAGTTAAACTATCTGTATCAAATAGTTCCGTTAATGGTAATCACTGCACAAATTGTTTTTCTAATTATGTCTGGGCTGTTGACTGCATTTGGTCTTTATTTTAATCCAGGCATTGATTTATTATTTATTGTTGGACCAGTTTTATTGAATATTATTTTGCTACCTACGTTTTTCGTCACGACAGAGAGTGAAATTTCTAAAGAATTAAACAATAATTCCTTTGATTCAGGTATGTGATAGTACGATTTATTTTGAAGGTGTTTTTTCCTTTTGCTCATTAGATGTTATAATGGTCAACAGCAAACATGAAGGAGCTGTTGAGAAACGATGACGCATCCAGAAACTGCGTACTTACATTTATTACAACATATATTAGAGAATGGCATTAAAAAGGAAGATCGTACAGGTACAGGAACATATAGTGTATTTGGCTATCAAATGCGATTTGACCTTAGTAAAGGCTTCCCGATTTTAACGACAAAACGTATCCCGTTTAAACTTGTAGCCAGTGAACTCCTTTGGTTTATTAAAGGTGATACTAATATTCGATATTTGTTACAGAATAATAATCATATTTGGGACGAATGGGCCTTTAAAAAGTGGATTGAATCTGACGACTATTTAGGTCCTGATATGACCGATTTTGGTAGACGTTGTTTAATAGATGAATCGTTTAACGCGATTTATCAAAAAGAGCTAGCATCATTTTGCGAGCGTGTATTATCAGACAATGAATTTGCACGTAAATATGGAGAACTAGGGAATGTTTATGGCAAGCAATGGCGCAATTGGACAACATCGACAGGGGAGAGCCTTGATCAATTGCAGGATGTAATCCATCAAATTAAACATAATCCTGATTCAAGACGAATCATTGTCAATGCATGGAATCCAGAAGATGTGATTGACGCTGGAGCAAAAGGCAGTAAAGCGGCATTACCTCCATGTCATGTGATGTTCCAATTTTATGTTGCAGATGGTAAGCTGAGCTGTCAATTGATGCAAAGAAGTCTGGATACGCTATTAGGCTGTCCATTTAATATTGCTTCCTACGCATTATTGACACATTTAATTGCTCATGAGTGTGGATTAGAAGTTGGCGAGTTTATTCATAGCATTGGGGATGCTCATATATATATAAATCACGTGGAGCAGGTAAAAGAACAGCTTTCTCGTGAACCAAAGGACCTACCAACCTTGAAAATTAATCCGAATAAAACGTCAATTTTTGATATGGAGCTTGAAGATTTAACAATTGAGGGCTATGATCCACATCCAGCAATTAAAGCACCCATCGCCGTTTAACTGTAGCAGCAGCCGATTTGGTTGCTGTTTTTTTAACTGAAATTTCCGGAAAATAGTAATGCCATTAGTAGAAAAAGTTGACAAAAGTTTTGGAAGAGAATTTTCCATTATATTGAATATGGCAATTATAGGATATATACTAATAATAGTTAGGAATGTTGAGTACTCTTTAGGACTCAAATAAAAAT
Source organism: Lysinibacillus sp. NPDC047702 (assembly GCF_050272555.1). Classification (NCBI taxonomy): domain Bacteria; kingdom Bacillati; phylum Bacillota; class Bacilli; order Caryophanales; family Bacillaceae; genus Lysinibacillus; species Lysinibacillus sp. NPDC047702. The sequence goes on from NZ_JBNNMG010000039.1 coordinate 14,217, forward strand.
GTAGAGGTGAATAGTGTGAGGAGATTAATGATGTTTCAAATAGATGGAAGAGGAGAAAAACCATGTAGAAAGAAGTTGCCTATCCATTCGCCTCAACCAGAAATAAATGCTATTCGACAACATGAGCAATCCTATATCTCTACAAAATTAACACAGGAGCAAATTAAAAAAATGATGCGGGTGATTGATGAAATTCGTCTTAGAAGACATGAGGATATATTATAAATGTAAGCGCCTTCTAAGTTATAATTGCCTAGGAGGTGTTTTAGATGAACGTGATATTTGTAGAAACGTTTACAGGTACAGAGCTTTTACATATTGTGTCACAGGATGTGGCTGGCATATTAGCAGCAGCACAAGGGGAGAGTGTAACATTCCCATTAGGTCACTTTAAGTATGATTTTCATAACTTAGATTTTTATGAGGACAATGGAGAAATCCGGCAAGAGCTAGTTATTTACGTAAAGAAAATTTAAAGTTGAATTTCAATTTGTAGCCCAATTCACTTGAACCTTTACATGCGGTAAATGTCTTACTCTATTTTTAGGTTAAATTTTATCTTCATTCAGCAGTAGACTCCCACCTCTGCAGGTGGTGAGATGAATAAGGTATTGGTTTCTTTTCAGTGGGTGTCCTAACACCTACTGAATGAAGATAATGCCTCCGGCGGATGTCACGGATTTTCAAAGGGATGAATTGTGTGGGCACAATTCAAAATCCGGACGCAATTACGCCAAGGCGAAATTGATTTCGTGTTTACACGAGTGAAAAGAATAATAAGCATTCAAATGGAAAAAATAAAGGCAGGTGTATATAAAGCAGTTTACTTGCTTTTATCTACACCTGTAACTATAATAGTTACAACAGGTGGTGATACATATGGTGAACAGTCGATTTTCGGTAGCGATCCATATACTTTCGCTCATTGCAACTACATCTGATAAAAGTCAGTTAACATCTGATTTTATGGCAGGGAGTGTCAATACAAACCCAGTTGTGGTAAGACGCATGATAGGTACTCTCAAAAAAGCAGGATTGCTGTCATCACAAACAGGCATCGCTGGTTATGAGCTATTAGTAGAGCCAAAAGATTTAACATTATTAGCTATCTACCAGGCAATTGATGGACCAGAGCAGCTTTTTGCGATTCATGATGAGCCAAATCCAGCCTGTTTGGTGGGTCGAAAAATCCAACATACATTGGAGGGTGTTTATACATCTATTTGGCATGCAATGGAAGAACAGTTACAAGCACAAACTTTACAGGATGTGCTAGATCAACTTCGTCTATAAACGAAGTCGATCTTTTGTACCCTACCTGTAACTTAATTGGTTACAACTATAAACTAGGAGGAACACATAATGAAGATTGGTGTAATTGGAGCAACAGGGAAAGCAGGACAAAGAATAGTAGAGGAAGCATTGCAACGTGGTCATGATGTAACAGCCATCGTACGCTCTGCATCGAAAGTGGTAAATAATATTTCTATTATGGAGAAAGATGTATTTGCCTTAACGCAAGAGGATGTAAAAGGCTTTGATGTTGTTATTAATGCGTTTGGCGCTCCATTTGGTCAGGAAGAATTACATGTAAAAGCAGGTCGTCATTTAATTGATATTCTGACTGGCATAGATACAACATTATTTGTTGTCGGTGGAGCAGGCAGCTTGTATGTAGACCCAGAAAAAACGGTGCGCGTAATGGATACACAAGACTTTCCTGAAATGTTTTATGCAACAGCTAAAAACCAAGGTGAAAATCTATATGATTTACAACAATCATCAATTACTTGGACTTTTTTAAGTCCATCTGCATTCTTTGATCCAGAAGGTCCAAGAACAGGAAGCTACAAAGCGGGTGCTGATCACTTATTGGTGAACTCTGCTGGTGAAAGCTATGTGAGCTATGCGGACTATGCGATAGCTGTAGTAGATGAAATTGAAAATCCAACACATAAAAATAGTCGTTTTACTGTCGCTTCAGATAAATAATAAAAGAAAGCTTGGATTTATCGGTAAGGTTGGGCAGTTGATCACTTGCTTCTTTTATTATTACACTCACATTTTAATATGGAATAATGGACCGAGCGTACAGAATGCGCTCGGTTTTTAGCGAATAATTTACTTTTTTAAAGGATTTTTTTATTTTACTGAAAAATGACTGTTTACAATCCGCCATTAATTAGCTACTATCAAGTGTGAGTATTGCATAAAAGGAGACGACAATGATGTCAACACAACGTATAGAAAAAGATTTTTTAGGTGAACGCGTATTACCAGCAAATGCTTATTATGGGATTCAAACGCTACGTGCGACTGAAAATTTTCCTATTACAGGCTACACAATTCACTCTGCTTTAATTAAAGCAATGGGAATTGTTAAAAAAGCTGCGGCATTGGGCAATATGGAAGTACACCTACTATCAAAAGAAATTGGTGAGGCAATTGTCGAAGCAGCACAAGAAGTGATTGATGGAAACTGGGATGCAGAATTTATTGTAGACCCAATCCAGGGCGGTGCGGGTACATCGATCAACATGAATGCCAATGAAGTAATTGCAAACCGTGCCCTAGAAATTTTAGGGAAAGAAAAAGGGGACTATCAATCAATCAGTCCGAATAGCCATGTGAATATGTCTCAATCAACTAATGATGCTTTCCCAACAGCTATTCATATCGCTGTTTTAAATTTAATAGATGAATTACTGCTAACAATGGATAATATGCAAGCGGTATTCCACCAAAAAGCAGAGCAATTTGCACATGTGATTAAGATGGGACGTACACATTTACAAGACGCAGTGCCAATTCGATTAGGACAAGAATTTGAAGCTTATTGCCGCGTTATCAACCGTGATATTGTGCGCATCCGTCAAACTCGCCCTAATCTATATGATGTGAATATGGGTGCAACAGCAGTTGGTACAGGTTTAAATGCATTCCCTGATTACATTAAGTCTGTTGATGAGCATCTTGCTGAAATTTCAGGATTACCGTTAAAAGGTGCAACACATTTAGTAGACGCTACACAAAATACGGATGCTTATACTGAAGTATCTGGCGCATTAAAAATCTGTATGATCAACATATCTAAAATCGCGAATGATCTTCGCTTAATGGCTTCTGGTCCACGTGCTGGCTTAGGAGAAATTATCCTACCTGCTCGCCAACCAGGATCTTCGATTATGCCAGGTAAGGTAAATCCAGTGATGCCAGAAGTTTTAAATCAAGTTGCCTTCCAAGTAATCGGTAATGATCATACAATTTCTCTTGCATCTGAAGCAGGGCAATTAGAATTAAACGTGATGGAGCCTGTATTAGTATTTAACTTAATTCAATCCATCAGCATTATGAATAATGTATTCCGTGCATTTACTGAAAACTGCTTAAAAGATATTGAAGCAAATGAAGAACGTATGAAAGAATATGTGGAGAAAAGTGTTGGTGTCCTAACAGCTGTAAATCCACATATCGGTTATGAAGTGGCTGCTCGTCTTGCACGTGAAGCAATCCTTTCAGGTCGTTCAATTCGTGAACTATGTTTAGAAGCAGGGGTACTAACAACTGAACAATTGGACTTAATTTTAGATCCATATGAAATGACACATCCTGGTATTGCAGGGTCAAGTATTATGAAATTGAAATAATAGATTATGAAAGCACTTTGCCAAGCGTAAAGTGCTTTTAATATGACTTAAATCTTACAATAGTGGGGCTTTTTTCTGTGAATCGAAGGAAAATTCAACTATAATAACTACATTGGAATATTATTATAGTTGGGGGAAATTAGTATGAGTTTACGAAAAAGAAGTATAATTGGTTTTTCTGCTTTAAATGTTCTAATGATTATTATATTAGTCATAGACCTAGCAAATCTTACATCATTGGATTGGTTATCCACATTATTAACAATACTAGGAATTGCAATGACACTTTCCTATATTGTCTATGTACAGTATAAAATTATTAAGCCCATCAACCAATTAGCAGCATCTGCTCAGGCAATTGCTGAGGGAAATTTGCATACTGCTCCTATTGAAGTGAATTCCAATGATGAAATTTCAGCGTTAACAAAAGCATTCATAGAGATGAAAGAACAATTACAAATTATCACTCAAAAAATTGCCAATAGCTCTTCAGACTTATCTGCAAGTATAGAGGAGCTATCTGCCAGTACAAATGAAATTACGATGGCTGTTGATGAAGTCGATTCTCAAATGGAAAAAACATCAGATGGTCTTAAACATGCGGCTCAATCAGCCAGTGAAAGTGCGGTGGCTATGCAAGAAACAGCTGATGGCATCGAACGAATTACTGTAGCAACGCAAGATGTTTTCGATCATGCGAAGGAAGCAAATGATGTTGCAGGGAACGGTGCAGAAATTTTACATGTGGCTAAAAATCAGATGCAATTTATCTCGAATTCAACTGAAAAAACAAGTCAGTTAATGCAACAGTTAACAAATAAAATGATGGATATCAAATCTATGATTGATATGATTACAACTATTACAGATCAAACGAATTTACTAGCATTAAATGCAGCGATTGAAGCAGCACGGGCTGGAGAACATGGTCAGGGCTTTGCAGTGGTAGCAGAGGAAGTTCGTAAATTAGCAGAGCAATCCAAACATTCAGCGCATCAAATTGTTGAACTAGTTGTTGGAATTGAAAATGATACAGCACAGGTTGCGTCATCAGTTGAAGAGGATTTAAAAAATGTTCAGCAGGGTGTCTATGTCATTGATGAAGCAACAAAGTCATTTGGTACGATTTCTCAGCATGTAAGTAAAATGACGAGTCAGCTGGAGGATATTTCTGCTACGGCTGAGGAGCTTTCAGGCAGTGCTGTTGAGGTGACAAAATCTGTTATGACAATTGCAACTGGAATGGATAAGTTATCACAATATACAGAAGTTGTTCTACAATCGGTGGATGAGCAAAGCGCCTCCATGCAAGCAGTCAATACAGTATCACAAGATTTATGTGTGCAAGCAGAAAATTTACAGAAGCTTACACAGCGATTTCAAGCTTAATCACATAATATAAGAAACTAAGGAAATGTGAATTTTGAGATTCTGCTATAAAGAATAACGAATGAAGTTTATAGCGTTTTTATAATGATAAATAGAATGGTCCATTACCTTTAACACATTTATGATTATGAAAAGCCCGTATTTATGCGAGAACACTAAAAAAGTCGATTTGTCACAAAAAATGTGATGCAAATCGACTTTTTTAGTTTTAAAGTGCCCTCCATTTATGAGAGGCTTTTTTGTTGTGCAAAAGAAATAGGGGTGAAAAATGGAAAGATCCTTTGTGAAGAGTGTAAAGAATTGTGCTGTTGATTTGTTCAAATCACAGAAAATAAAAATGAGAATTAACAAAGAGATTCAAGTACATGAATTTTTTATAATCTCAGTAAGGATCTATGTTTCGGCAAAATCTGAAATTCGTTACGTTTTATCAGGACTATTTCATAAATATCAATTTGAAGGTAACCAAGGTTCACAGGGATTCTCTACTTTAAATGGAGAGTCTAGCAACTTGACAAGGTCTGTTTTAGATTACTAGTTAAATATAGAAAGCAACTCTTGATAAAATAACTCCCAATGCAGAATCTCCCAAAGAAATAATTTCAGCAAAATAGTATAATAAAACAATATATTGTATCATGGAAGCTTTAAAAGGAGGATATTTGATGCAATACGAAGAAAAAAAAGTGATTGATTTTATTCACCAAGTAGTTTTGAAGGCAGGTGAGAAAATTGATAAGGTTGAAGACCAAGGGAGCATTCAAACATTAACTGTTGTGAAACAATCTGCACGTATTTACAAAAAAGTTTCTCAAATAAAAGTGACAAAGCAGCCATCTTATGAAATAGACATACCACAAGAGCTTATGAAATACAAATTTTCTCCGAAAGCTAAACGTCAGCTGGATGAACCATTTGAAACGATTCATAATTGGCTTCAGGCGGGATGGGTTATTCGTGAAATTTGTTACCATGTAGACGGCATAAGCGTCAAAGATGATGTTTATCGAATGGGACCAAACTATATCTACGCACTTGAACAATGTAAAAATAAAGAACAGCAGCAATATGAGTTACAACTAGAGCAGTTATGGAGACAAGCAGAAGTTTTGCAAATGACTAAACAGTTTCGATCTGCACTATCAATCGAATTACTGCCTAGCCAGTGGAGTCGTGTAAAACAATTTAAGTTTATGCAGTTTTGTATCGCATTTTATCAACTTACACAGCAAAAGGACTTATTTGATTTTAAAGAGATTGGTGCGACATATGAGGATCGAATCGGTGGTTCAAAAATGTTTGACCAGGAACGAGAGGAGTTTTTGGCGCACCTTGCACAATTGGGTATTGATGCACCGTCATATGGACTTGTTAGTTCTGGAAAAATTGTGCCGATTTATTTTGCTGGGCATGCACAATCAGAAATTGCTACCTATCAACTGGGAGCAGTGCATGCAACGACAGATAATGCAATATTACAGACAACATATACAACTGCTAGCACAACGCTATGGCTTGTAGAAAATCGAGCTATTTTAACACGAATGGCGACAGAAAGTGCATTTTTACGAGAGAGTCAATCATTTGTGCTTTGCTTGGATGGGCAAATTCGTTCTGCTCATAAGCAGTTTATCAAACAGCTTCTTAATAGTTCGATTCAGCAAGTATTGATTTGGACGGATTATGATGGGGCTGGGTTAACGATTGCCAAAAATGCAATTAATCTTCTTACTTGTTCATATAAAATTATTGGACGAAATTCGCAAATATTTACGGATATTGTGTCTTATGAGCAATGGCTTCAGCATGAAAACCTACATGAGCAGGAGCAGCAATTGGGGGGAGTGAAAGAATGGAAAATGTGGATATAAATGCATCAATTTCGATATTCCATAGTGATTATTTTTCCGCTGAATTTATGAAATCAATGCGAGATTTAGCGTCACTGTCATCAGTGTTGAAGGATTTAAGCACAGAAAAGATGTATGATTCACCAATGGAAATTATTCGCTTTTTAAATATTATACAATTATTGAACGAGGCATCATTAGGCATTGGTGACTCTATCGACAATGAAGATACCCTTTATTACCGGTATCGCCATACATATGGAGATGATTTGGAGCCACCAACAATTCAATACATTCAGCGTGTGCTGCATATTTTAGAGCGCAATAATTGGGTTGTAAGGCAGACACGACAAATTAAGTTAATGGACCGCGGCAAGCGTATGATGGATGGCTTAATTCGTATGGGTAACGATGCACTTGCTTATTATTTACAAGATGATATTGGACGTTCATTATTCCAAGCGAGGCGAGATGCAGAGATTAGTGCAGCGTATGATGATAAAGGAATTTCAGGTGGCAATAAGATTGCGTCGATGATCTATAATGTAGATCAAGCAATCGAGCAATTAGAAAAAAGGCAGCTTGAATTTTTGGCTGACCGAAATGCATTACCGCAGTTAGAAAAAATAAATCAATTGATGCTGGAACTAGAAGAGAAAATGACGGAGCGCTTAGCACAATTCCAAACTGTAGAGGAAAGCCTAGTGATGAGTAATTTGATGCATCGTGGGACGGCAGCTATTACAAAGGGCACAACATTAAGTTTAAGTATACTAACAAAATATGTGCGTTTCGTTAATATGCAATTAACGCCAACGGAAGAGGCTATTTCCCCTGAAAAGGTACGAAATTTTATTTTGTCAATGTATAATCCACCGCTACATGCTAATATTCCGACAGCACATGATATATTTAGCTTTATGGAGCAAAATCAGTATGAGGGGGAAACATTCGATGGCTTATGGATGCCGATAAAATTTGCTGCGCCAATTGGGGGGCAGGATATTCAAGATGCTGTGCATTATTTAGAAAATTACGAGCCAAAGCGTGAGGGCGATATTGTCGAGCTAGACGATCCAGCCTATAGTGACGTTGAAGTGGTAGGCAACTCGATTGAGGAAATGTTTGAGATAGCAGCATGGCAAATGACGAAGGCGCAAATTGATACGACGCAAATTGATAATTATTTAGACAAACATGGAGAGAGTGAAATCGAGGAATTGATTGTACAATCTAGCTCGAATAAATGGCATGATGCAATCTTATCAATGCTCGCCGTTTCTGCATTGACGAGTAGTAAAAAAATAGACAGAACACCTAAAACTGAAACGAAAAATTTTGAGAAAGAATGGGAATGGGTTGACGATGACGACAAACGATATACCGTACATAAACTCTCTAGCGATGATTGATCATCTTAAGGGTTATTTAACGACAGAGGAAGAATTGACCTTTATGCAACTGCTATTTTCCTCATCTGCCTCCATTAAAGGAGCGAATTATGGATTACGTCGAAAAGAGTTAGAAAAATTATTAGGCATTAAAAATGATGACAGTGCTTTTCAATCCTTTATAGACCGGATAAATGGGGCTTTAAATCGCTATTTCAAAATTGTTTATGATGAGCGTCGTGATCGCATTGTTGTTATGATGCGCATCACAGCGAATAACGCAAAATCTACATTGAGTAGCGAGGCATTGGCGATTTTACTGTATATGTTTTACCAGCAAGAAGTGTTAGGGCATGCATTTACATTATTGCATCAAATTTTAGTCGATTTTGGGCATGAATCATTAAATGCAAATCGAAAAATGAAGAGCAATATTGATCAATTGAAAAAGGTAGGCGCTGTCGAAGATTATGAAGCATCTTCAGAAGAGGCATACCAGTTAACAACAATTGGTGTACATCTATTTTCTGAATCATTTTTACGTCGCACAGTGGAATTTGCGCAGGAGACAAAGCTAAATAAAGAAGAAGTGATGAAATTTTTTAATCGCTATAATTTACATGTTGAGGAGGAGGATTAATGATTCCTTACGTGTTAAAAATACAAGGTGTACGTGATTACTCGCCGACACGGATTGTGCTTGGTGAAAGCGATGAACACATATTAATAACAGGACCGAATGGTGTTGGAAAATCGACATTAACATTTTGTATCGGTGCTATCTTGTATTCTGCAAAAGTAGATGTAGAGGGTTTGCGTTCAAGTAATTTACAGACGAATGAAGCATGGAACGCAAAATTGTCTTTACTGTTTAAAAATGAAGGAGCGACACGCATCGATGCACCTCCGTTTATTGCGTTTGAACTCATTGTGCATCAAGCTGTCAAAAATGGTGCTTTACAAAAAGAATACCGAATAGTAACAGGAGAAACTGAGGATACGTTAACCAACTGTATCACCTATACTTCTGGACAAACTGTAGGGCGCAATTTTAGTGCTTATAAGGAAGATTTACAAATTAAATATAAAATTGACCCAGATTTATATCATCTCATTTGGTATCAACAAGAAGTCAATCAATTTGCTGCGATGAACCCAGAGGAACGATTTCGACAATTTAGCAATATGTTTAATATTGCAGAGATGCAAAAAGATTGGGAGGTAGCTTTAGAAAATGTGAAGGAAGTGGAGCGGGAAATTCAGCATTTGATGTCTATTGTGAAAACAGCTAAATATAATTTAACGATAGCAGAAAATGAGCTTACTGCTTTTTTAAACAATAAAAAACGACTTATTGATTATGGTCGTCAGCATTATTCTTATACGAGTGTACTACTACAAAAATATATAAATGAATGGGAGGTTTCACAGGCCAACCGTCAGCAATTGCAGGAAGAGCATGAAAATATGCTGATAGAGCAGCAAACGAGCATTCAAGAACAACATATGGTGCAAAAAAATTTAGAGCAGCTGCGAGAAGAAGTAGTAAAAATAGAAGAGTTGCTTACATGGAAGAAAAATCAATTCAAAGAATTACAGGAGCAGGAAAAAAGCTTACAAAATGACTATCATCAGCTAGGGAATCAATTAGAGACGGTTTCTGATAAGGCAAAGCAATTACGTTTTGATGAAAAAACAACATTTGAAATGCGTGACGCAACAAAACAATTGCTCTACCAATTAGAAGAAGAGCGAAATAAGCTAAAGACGCAGGAACAGCAATTAAAAGAAAACGACAAAAGAGTGAGAGATGAAAAAGCACGCGTAACTGTGCATTTTGAGAATTTACAGCAGGATATTGTAGACGCACGTAAAGCGGTGCATTTATATAAGAACAGCAACTATATTACAGGTCAATTAGATGCAGCAAACAAAAAGCAGCATCAGTTATTAGAACAAAACCAATTGTTAACGTCAGAAATAAATACACTTCAAAAAACAATCCAACAGCTTCAGCAAAATCGAGTAAGGTCTGAACGCCAGCAACAAGGCTTAAATCATTTACAGAAGCTGGGCATTGAAGCGTATACATTACGCGATTTAATTGAATTGATGCCTGGTGTGCCTTTAAAGCTAGAAGAAAAAATAGAAACTATTAAATATGCTATATTTTACAATGCTTCAAGCTATCAACCATTGAATGATGTATATTATGTATCGTTAAAGCAGCTCATTCCAAATCGTATCGTTGTCAATATCCCTCATTTAGGCTTGCAGATGCGTAATGAACTAGCAGAGTCTCTACAAAACTATGCCAATAAAGCATTATGGTGGATTGAGCAATTTTTCACTTCAATGCCACAAATTGAGTCAGGGGTACTTGTTGATAAGCGCGGTCGTAGAGGAGCACAAGAACCATTGCAATTTATTTTAAGTGATGTAGCGATTCAGCAAACATTGCAGGAGCAACTGGGTAGGCTAGAAGCACTACAACAACGACAAATACAAGTAAATAGGCAATACGATGATACAATAGAGCAAATCAATCAATTACATGGCTATTTGCGAATAATTAGGCAAGCAGAAAGTATATTGCTAAAAGAGAATGAGCTACATGCTTTTAAAAGTCAAATAAACGATTTTGTAAAGCAATTATTGGATATTGATGACGAGCAAAATAGCGTTGAAGCGCATCTAGAGAATATAAGAAAGAATATCGCAGGGAATTTATATGAACTCAATGAATTGGAGAAGGCCTGTCTCGTCTATGAAGAGTTAGGAGCAGTAGCAGAACAACAAATTGAGTTGCAGCAATTAGCTACAGCTTTGCGAGAATTGCAGCAATCGATACGCAAGCTTAAAGTAGAGCTCAGTCAGTTAACAACAGAATTTGAAGAGAAAAACAGTATTATACGTCAGCAAAACTTAAACTTACAAAGTAAGAGAATGGAAGCTGAATTAATTCGTGGTGATTTAACCGCTTATCAATTGAAAATGAAAGAAACAAACGAAAAGATGGAGCAATTAGATGCTGATAAAACAAGTTTGATGATTAAAATAAACGAATTAGAGCATATTTTACCAGGCGAATCGTGTGTAGTGGATGAAACGATTTCAATGAATTGGTCTAAAACAAAATTAATTAGTGATAATGAGAAAGCTGTAGCAGCGTTCGAAGCAGCACGTTCGGAAAAAGTGAATATATATGCTGAAACAAATTATGAAAAAATGAAAGAAGATTATGAGCGTAAAAATGCAGATCTAGCAAGTGCAGAAATACTTCTTGAAACAAACGCGATTCGTGCGACAGAGCTAGAGGATAAGCTAGAAACCACGATTAATATGTATTTAACAAAAATCAATTTGCTGTTCCAAAAATATATGGACATCTTTCATTTTGAGGGACTTATTGACAAGGAGAGAATTGAAGAGAAATCAGGACGCATAAAATATTTACTTTATGTTAAAGCGCGAAAAATCGGTCATCAGGGCACGATGGAGGATGTGAGCTTAAAAGCACGCAATGGCAAAGTGGGTAAAGGTGTTTCTGGTGGAGAAGAATCTTTAAGTTCGCTGCTTTTTGCCCTTGCATTATTACAAAATTTATCAATTGCACCTAGCTATATAGTACTTGATGAATTTGACAGCGCATTAGATGATGAACGAAAGGACAAAGTATTTCATTTATACGCCAAAGAGCTAAATCGAAAGCTAATCATTCTATCTCCAAAAGCACATGACAAATCCTACTATGATCATTTTTCTAAGGTATTTGTTATTGAGCATAATTCCTCTATTCCGCAAAGCAGGATTGTTGGGTTTCAGAAGGTGAAATAGAGAAGGAAAATTGGGCATAGAAAGGGAATTTGAGCTTATTAAAGAAACTTGTGAAAAAAGGCTGATATTGCCTCAATGAAGAACGGTGATGAACTTTGCATAATTTTCGGGTAATACCTTAATATGATTTAATGATATGATTAAATATTCTCTTGAAAACTAACAATAATTGACTTCTAAATTACTCTCCTTTACAATTGATTTTAATAATCTAATAGGAAACTCAATTCCTATACAACTGAATAGCGTGTAATAATAGGTGTAAATTGCGTGCAATTTGCTGAAAAGGGAAGTCGGTGCAATTCCGACACTGTCCCGCAACTGTAAATGTGAGCGACTTTTCAAATACCACTGTTTTCAACGGGAAGGGGAAAAGAAGCGATGACCATGAGTCAGGATACCTGCCTATTATGAGTACACACCATAACCCTACGAGGAATAGGAGGTGGCATGTTGACAAAACAGAATGCTCTGTTTGTCACAGTACGTCAAACGCCCAAATTAAATAAAGGTATGTGGATAAATTCCCATACATTTAGATTTGGGTACTGTTTGACCTTTTGTGATGAACGATAACAATAAATTGAAGGATTTCCTCGAATTGAAGGAAATCCTTTTTTTACTGATAACTTCCGTTTTGAAAATATGTACGAAAAGAGGATGCACATATGACGAATATTCATGTATGGCCAGCACAGGAAATGCACTTTGAGGATATGAAAATTTGTAAGCAACCACGCACTGAAGTTGCCAAGCAAGCAAAGACAAGAATGGTTGTGGAATCTCTTATTGATCAATTACTTGCAACCAGTCTTATAAGTAATCAGCGACTATTTGAACAAATTTTATATAACAAGGATATTATTTGGATTCAAAATGAAGAATATAATGGACATCTTTTCGCAAAGGCAGAGATAACAGAAAACCTGAAAACGAAAACAAATAGCTTTAAGATGTATATGCCCACGAATCCAATTGTGTATGAGGTAGATGGTGAACTTTATCATTTGATTACACGTATCGATTCAACCCGTGCCAAACCAAATCTAGAACGCCTTTCTATAGAGCCTAAGCCTATATTAAGTGCTGCTCGTGTCAATGATTTATTGTGCTCGATTGTTATGCGCTTTTATGAAACTTATTTGGACGATTTATCACGAATCGCTCAGGATAACAAACTTATTAGTTTTGTAGAGCGTGAGTATAGGCATTTTTTACAGGCTGTGAAGGAACTAAATGATTATCATTTAAACTGGCATCCGCGTGGTAATGGTCATGAGCTGTTGCTGCAATTAATTGATAATTTGCAACTTTTGAAAAGTCGGCCAGGCAAAGTGTTGACAAATTTTTCTGATTCACATAGCTATGCTGTTGTAGAACCTTCTTATAGTCTTTTTAAAGAAACAAGGCAAACTGTACGAGCTTTATAGGAAAAAGGAGCTACTTAAATCCAAGAGGAAACGGCTCAAGTTCAGGAGCAAACCGCTCCGGCCCACCCAAGAACAGCTCGGGTTCAAGCGAAAACTGCTCCGGTTCACCCAAGAATAGCTCATGTTCAAGAGGGATCCGCTCAGGTCAACCCAAATATAGCTCGGGTTCAAGAGCAAACTGCTCCGATCAGTCAAAGAACAGCTCGGGTTCAAGCAAAAACTGCTCTGGTCAGCTCAAGAAAAGCTCGGATACAAGAGCAATACGCTCCGACCAGCCAAAGAACAGCTAGGGTCCAAGTGCAAACCGCTCATATTAGTCAATATCTTCTCAATGAAGAAACAATTAATAGAATCTCAGTACAGAAACAGGACATGGTATCAATTCCACATGTCCTGTTTCTACTATTCTAAATTATTTGATACAATGCATTGCTGCTTGTGCCTCATGCCATGGAACGGAATAGCCTTTCCCCTTTGCACAAAAAATGCTGGCGGAAGTATATTCAGGGTCGGCATTTTTATCGTAGCCGACTTGCATAATTATTTCTTCAGCATTATGACACACATCGTAGCCATCAAATTGCAGAGAAAGCACACCCTTACCATTGGTGTAGGCAGCAAAGATCGTACTATAGCTCATAAATGTCGCGACAGGGGCACGACCAGTAATAATGACAGCATCTTCAGAAATAATTGGTGGGTCAAATGTACCGGATGCTTGCTGAATATCTGTCATCATGCGACCGATAAAATCGGTAGATGCTTTTAACTTAAAGCGGTAGTAGGGCTCCAGAAGGACAGACTCTGCTTGCTCGAGCCCTTGCCGTAATGCCCGGAATGTAGCCTCGCGAAAATCGCCGCCCTCGGTATGCTTAATATGTGCACGCCCCGTTAAAAGCGTGAAACGAATATCGGTCACAGGAAAGCCTGTTAGTAATCCATGATGTTCGCGCTCGAATAGATGTTTTTCAATTAGTCGTTGATGCCCAACGGATAAATCGTCCGTATGACATGCATTAACAAATGTATTACCAGTACCGCGTGAACTTGGCTCCATTAATAAATGCACTTCCGCATAGTGCTTTAAAGGTTCAAAATGACCATAGCCTGTAACAGTTGATGCAATTGTTTCCATATATAATATCTGTGGCTCTCCGAATGAAATGGCAAGTGAAAAACGCTTGTTGAGCACTTCGATAAGAACCTCAAGCTGGATAAGACCCATAATATGTACTTGAATCTCTTGAAATTTTTCATGCCATATTACACGTAATGACGGCTCTTCCGCTTCAAGGATACGAAAGATTTTTAGGACTTCCTTGATATGCTGGTCACCCTCGTATTGTACTTTGGCCTGCAGGGTTGGCACTAACTCATAGGGCTGTGGGTTACTGGAGCTTCCAAGGATTGCACCAATATTTGCTAAACTAAGCCCTTTCACAGCGAAAATTTCTCCAGCTGTAACTTCTTGTACGGTATCAAAACGATGTCCGTTATATAACCGTATCTCCGTCACTTTTTCGGTTACATCGCCAAATGAAAATTCATCTCGAATATGCAGGGTTCCCTGTAATGCTTTGATAAAAGTTAAGCGTTGATGGCCATCATGTCGAATTTTAAAGACTTCACCTTGAAATGATGCAGCAGCATCGAAATGTGTTTCAGTAAGCAGTGGAAGCTGTGCTAGGAGTTCCTGTATCCCCATATCTTTTAATGCAGAGCCAGTAAAGCATAAAAAGGCCTTTTCCTGTTTAATCATCACTTGGAGGTGGGCAAGACAGCGAGCACTATCTAATGTTTCATTAAGAAAAGCATCCAAAAGATTGTCATCACGTTCAGCTAGCCATTCCATTATGTTAGAAGGAATATAATCCGAATGGAACATTTCATTTACTAGTAGTACATCCTCAGAGCAATCTTTTTGAAGCTGTGCCATAACATGATTCACCACTGCACCTTCACGATCAATTTTATTGATAAAAAAGAAGGTTGGAATGTGATACTGACGTAATAGGTGCCAAACTGTTTCAGTATGCCCCTGTAGCCCCTCAACTGCACTAATCACAATGATGGCATAATCCATAACACGAATCGCACGCTCCATCTCAGGGGAGAAATCGACGTGTCCAGGTGTATCGATTAATGTATATGTGTCGTTGCCAATTGTCATACGACCTTGCTCCGCAAAAATAGTGATGCCGCGTTGTCGCTCTAGCTCATGATTATCTAGGAATGTATTCTGATGATCTACCCGCCCGCGAGCCTGAATACTTTTGGTATGAAATAATAATTGCTCTGAGAATGTTGTTTTTCCTGCATCCACATGAGCAAGGATCCCAATAGTTTTGTACATAAATTAATCCTCGTTTCTATAAATCCGTCTATTTTATTGTAACAGAATTTTAATAAATTCAAGGTAAATAGTTTTAGAATATGTCATAATAGTGTTCCAAATCTAATGATTGCGAAAATAATTTAATGTAAAATAGTTCTCGTTTATGTATGAATATTTCTGTAATAATAAATATATTTAGTAAATGGATTATTTTGTGAGATTGCGAACGGAAATTACTTTTGCTAGTCTATCAATAATATTTATAACAATACATAATACCTTTATATTGGTGCAAATGGCCTTTGTCATTTGCTTAAAAGGGAAATCGGTGAGAATCCGATGCTGTCCCGCAACTGTAAATGGGGAGTCTATACAATATGCCACTGTAATCACACTATGGGAAGGCGTACAGATGATGAACCTAAGCCAGGATACCTGCCAATAATATTCTTTACTTCAACCACGAGGATGGGGATAGTGAATCAGGTCAAAAGCCGTCTTTTCACTATGCGTACCTCTTGGAAACAAGGGGATTTTTTTATGCCCTTTTTCAATTTGTTATACAGTTCATCACGAATCATGGTAGCAAAGAAGTCTACTGATTTCTTACTATATATAACATCAAAGGAGATAAAGACATGAAGAAATGGAACAGCATGTGGCTTGTCTTTGCACTGGCATTGATGGCTATTTTAGGTGCATGCAGCGCGAAGGAAGATAATGAATCAGCAGCACAAGGGGAAAAGGTTGAACCATCACAAGCGGCAACGACAGAAGTAACGATTGACAATAATGGGACAACGCAAGTTTATAAAGAAGCTCCCAAAAAAGCGATTAGCTTAAACCAACATGTAACAGAAATTATGCTAGCTTTAGGCTTAGAAGATTCAATGGTTGGCACAGCCTATTTAGATGATAAAATTTATGAGCCTTTACAAGCTGCTTACGACAAGGTACCTGTATTAGCTGACCAATATCCTACAAAGGAGCAGGTAATTGATGCAGAGGCAGATTTTTTATATGGGGGATGGAAAAGTGCCTTTGGTGAAAAAGGTGTCGGCACTCCAGAAGAGCTTGAGGCATTAGGGATTCACACATATCTACATACAGCATCCAATATGACAAAGCCAACTTTAGAGGATATTTTCATAGATATTCGTAATATCGCAAAAATATTCCGTGTCGAAGATCGTGGAGAAGCTTTAATCGATCAAATGACGAAGGATGTAGAGGCTATTCGGGCGAAATTACCCCAGGATGGCAAAGAGCTGCCTGTTTTAGTTTTTGACAGCGGTGATAAGGATGTCTTTACAGCAGCGCAAAACTTTATGAATGAGTTGGTAACGATTGCTGGAGGCAAAAACGTTTTTGGTGATGTCGAATCTGGGTGGACAACCGTTTCAAAGGAAGAGGCAGTTGCGCGTAATCCAGAGGTGATTGTTGTTATTGATTATGGAGAGACATCTGCTGAAGAAAAAATTAATTTCTTAAAGAATGACCCAGCATTAAAAGAAACAGAAGCCGTGAAAAATGAACATTTTGTTATTTTACCACTATCTGCAGCATCTGAAGGAGTTCGTGCCGCAGAAGCCATTCAAATTTTGGCAAAAGGCTTTTATCCAGATAACTTTTAAAATTTGAGCTAGCATTTTGCTAGCTCCTTTTTCATAAGGAGACATTATACATGAATGCATTTAATATGAACATACCAGAGAAAACCTTTGAAAAGCTAAATCAGCAGGGAGATTTTACTCGACTTGCAGTAAGCCCTGGAATTATTAATAAGCATTATACGCCAACACAATTTCAAATAATTGCAGAGGTCGTTGGGGAGACTGGTGCTATTAAATATTCTGCATCCTACAGTATTTTATTATCAATTCCAACTGTTGATGTGGCGGAGTCCATTAACGAATTACGAAAAGCTGGCCTGTACGTGGCAAAGCAGGGTCCCATCGTTGCCATGAAGGCATGTGATTTCTGTGATGGTGATAAAATGGAGGCCGCCCCTATAACAGAGCAATTATATTCTTCATTAGAAGGGATGACAGTTCCTGCAAGATTACGTTTAAATGTCAATGGCTGTGCATCAGCTTGCTATAATGCTGTCTATGATGATATCGGTCTAGTTTATCAAAAGGATAGCTTTGATGTTTATTTGGGGGCGGTACCGATGGGGGCAAATGCTCAAGCAGGAACATTGTTTGCTAAACGAATCCCAGTTAATCGTATTGAAAGCTATCTCCATGCGATTATTCTACTCTACAAGGAACATGCTCGACCAAATGAACCTTTTTATAAATTTTATCGTAGAACAAAAACGACTGACTATTGGGACAAGCACTTGAATTCTGAAAACTAGTTATCGTTATATATTCCGGTCCTTTGATACTAACCACCTTATCGTAAAATACTTCTTCACATATAAAAGATTAATGAGCTTAAAAATATTTCTCTTTTAAGCAGGGAAAATCCTTAGTGTATCGAAATAAAGTACTATGTAAGAATTTCAACAAGAAGGAGCGAATAATAGTGAGGCATGGGATTCAACCAGAAGATTTATATCGATTAAAATCAGTATCAGATCCACAAGTATCACCAGACGGAACAGAAGTTGTTTATGTAGAAACTTATATTGATGAAAAGAAGAAAGATTATGTATCTAATTTATTTTATATAAATTTCAATGAAAAAAATCCTCAACAATGGACATTCGGTGATGATAAAACGAATTCACCTGTATGGTCTACTGACGGAAGTAAAATTGCGTTTGTCTCAACGAGAACTGGTAAGCCACAAATTTTTGTGCTTGCTAAAGCAGGTGGAGAGGCCAAACAAATTACAAATTGTAAAAACGGTGCGACATCACCTGTATGGTCTCCGTGTGGTAAGAAAATTGCCTTCTCTGTAAAGCTTGGTAAAAATGAAGACATCTTTGATAAAGTCGAAGGTGAAAAGAAAGAGGAAAATGAACTCAAACCACTTGAAATAAACAACATGAAGCATAAATCAGATGCAGCCGGATTTCTGGATATGGAGCAATATACTCACATTGCCATCGTTCATCTTGAATCAGGAGAGTTGGAACAAGTGACTAAAGGAAACCATCATTTCCATCTGGATACATGGTCACCAAACGGAAAATATCTGGCTTATATGGCTGATTTAACAGAGGATGTAGACTTTTCATTCAATAGCGATATTTACTTATTGGATGTAGAAATGAAACAAACACGCAAGCTAACAGAAGGAACAGGGATGTTCTACCAAACTTCATGGTCTCCGAACAGCCGCTTCATCGCTTTTCTTGGAGGTGAGAGAGAATTTGAAAACGCAACACAAGCAAAGCTATGGATGTATGATTTAGAACAGACTAATTTAACCAGTGTAACTAGTGATTTTGACGCCCCTATTGGTGATTGTGTAGTCGGAGATTTTCTACAAGGTGTCATGGCTCCACGTGTCCAATGGATGGAGGATAATCACAGCTTTTACTTCCAAGTATCAGATCACGGAAATACAGCCATTTATTTTGGAAATACTGCTGGTGAAATATATCCAGCAATTCATGACGATCAGTATGTCTATGGTTTTTCACTTGATTCACAAAATGATAAAGCAGTCGTTGCCATCAGCACGACAACAAATCCTGGTGATTTATTTTACGTTAATTTACAAACTGGTGAAAAGGAACAGCTCACTAAAGTTAATGAAGAGTTTTTAAAGTCGAGAAAATTATCTGTTCCAGAAGCCATTGAATATGAAGGGGCAGATGGCTGGAAGGTAAACGGCTGGATAATGAAGCCCGTCGGATATGAGGAAGGGGAAAAATATCCACTTATACTTGAAATCCATGGCGGTCCGCACGCAATGTATGCCAACACCTATTTTAACGAATTCCAAATTCTTGCTGCACAAGGTTTTGCGGTACTGTATACGAATCCTCGCGGAAGCCATGGATATGGTCAAAAATTTGTGGATGCTGTCCGTGGTGATTATGGTGGCAATGATTATAATGATTTAATGGCCGCTGTTGATTACGCATTGGAGCATTATGATTACATTGATCAAAACCGACTCGGTGTTACAGGCGGAAGTTATGGGGGCTTTATGACAAACTGGATTGTTGGTCATACGAACCGTTTTAAAGCGGCCGTTACGCAACGTTCCATCTCCAACTGGACTAGCTTTTATGGTGTAAGTGATATTGGCTATTACTTTACAGACTGGCAAATCCAAGCGGGACTAGAAGATATTGAAAAGCTATGGCATCATTCACCGCTGAAATATGTGGAAAATGTGCAGACGCCACTGTTAATTTTACACAGTGAAAAAGACTATCGCTGCCCAATAGAACAGGCAGAACAATTGTTTATCGCCTTAAAGCATCGTAAAAAAGACACAAAATTTATTCGCTTCCCAGAATCTAACCATGAACTTTCAAGGAGCGGAAAACCAACGTTAAGAATAAAGAGATTAGAATATATTAGAGATTGGTTTGTCAAATACCTATAAGAATCATAGAGGGTGGTGGCTTAAGGGCTAAAAAAGCTTCTTAGGCCACTTTTTTAAAGAACAAAATTACTAAACTATTGATTAATAATTCCATAAAATACTAAATCCTCGTATTTACCGTCTTTTATAATATGATCCTTTAATATTCCTTCCTGTGTCATACCAATTTTCTTCATTACTTTTCCAGAAGCAGGGTTCGATGAAAAAAATCGAGCAAACACTTTGTGCAGTTTCTTTTCTTCAAAAGCATATTGGACAATCGACTGCGCTGCCTCTGTTGCATAGCCTTTTCCCCAGTATTGCTCACCAATCCAATAAGCAATTTCTCCTTGATTAAAACGTTTGTTATTCGATAATGCTATTGCTCCATATAATTCTCCAGTTTCTTTATCAGTTACTGCAAATTCGTACGAAATATCCTCCATAAAATGATCGTAATGGCGTTCTATCCATGACAACGCATCATTCAAACTATACGGATAGGGCAGGTACAATGTACTTTTATAAATATTATAATTATTGCAAAGCTGTGTCACCGCTTCTGCGTCTGATGCTTGAAATAATCTAAGGACTAGTCTTTCAGTTGTAATCATTAACTTTTCACGACTATACGCCATTCAATCAGCTCCCATTACCTATAATTTGTAAGTACATTATATAATAAACGAGAATTTTATCCGAACAAAAAGACAGAATCATAGGAAAGTGATTCTGTCTCATTACATTTAGTCCAGTTTCTTAATAAAAACTACCTTTAAGTAATTAAATTCAGGATATTCACGTGGTACACGGAAATCCTTCGGCAAGCTGTATTCTTCAACAATTTTATAGCGTGTACGGGTTTCCTTAAAGGCCTGATCAATAAAGCTTTTAAACTTTTTCATTCCAAAGCTTGCATTATTGGTTGAAGCAACGATGATACCATTTTTCTCTGTGATGGCTATCGTATCAATTAGCAATTTTGGATAGTCTTTCGCTGTTGAAAATGTTCTTTCCTTCGTCCGTGCAAAGCTAGGAGGATCTAAAACAATAAGATCGTATTTTAATTGATGGCGCTGTGCATATTTAAAATAGTTAAAGACATCCATGACTTTAATATCCTGCGTTTCATAGTCAATTTGATTGACACTAAATTGTTCAATTGTTTTGGCTAGACTACGTTTTGCTACATCAACACTTGTCGTTTTGATTGCTCCTCCGAGTGCTGCCGCAACAGAAAATGCGCCAGTATAGGAGAACGTATTGAGCATGTTCCTATGGTCTGCGTAACGTTCACGAATCGCAAGCCTTATTTCTCGTTGATCGAGGAAAATACCTGTCATTGCTCCATCGTTTAAATGAACAGCATAGCTCATGCCATTTTCCAAAATAATGATTGGAAATTCGCCAGGCGTTCCCATAACGAAATCGTCCTGTTCCATATATTGCCCTTTAAGATCAAATCGCTTTTTCTCATAAATGGCTGCATAGCTTACCGTCTCAGCAAGTGCTTCGTATATCATATCCTTCCATAAATAGATCCCTGCACTATACCAGCTCACTAGAAAGTAAGAATCAAAATAGTCAATGGTGATACCACCTATGCCATCGCCCTCACCATTAAAAATACGAAATGCTGTTGTATTAGAATTGTCAAAGAAGGTCTGACGATTTGCCAATGCCTTGGTAAATTTTTTAATAAAAAAAGCTTTGTCTATTTTTTCGTTAGCATCAGTTGTTAGCACCCAACCAATGCCTTTATTTTGTACACCATAGTATCCTATGCCAAGAAAACGTTGATGGCTATCCAGCAGTCTTAATAGGGAACCTTCTTCTTTAGGAAGCTGACCCGCGTCAACAGCATCCTTTGAAATAAGAGGATAGCCTTTTTTTAATTGATCC
This sequence comes from Lysinibacillus sp. NPDC047702, assembly GCF_050272555.1. Lineage (NCBI taxonomy): Bacteria > Bacillati > Bacillota > Bacilli > Caryophanales > Bacillaceae > Lysinibacillus > Lysinibacillus sp. NPDC047702. Next base: position 36,492 of record NZ_JBNNMG010000039.1, read on the forward strand.
GCAAAGGGATTTTTAATTTGTAAAACAATCATTTGTGTCATGTTGTCATCCTTTAAAAAGCATTTTGCTCTATTATCGCACTCTTTTATGGTGATAGACAAACTTATTTCACAAAATTAGCAATTTTTTCAGCTGTTTGTATTGTTGCCTCTTCAAAAAAGTTCATTTTGCTAAAATAGCTATGGATTAATCCAGTCATGTTGATATGCTCAACGGTTACGCCTGCGTCAGTAAGTTTTTGTGCATAAGCAAGACCTTCATCATAGAGAACGTCTGCTTCTGCGGCAATAATAATTGTTTTTGGCAAAACACTTACATCCTCAATCTGAAGTGGCGAAACAAGTGGATCTTTAAAGTTTTGTCCATCTGTGTAAAGTCCTGCAAACCATTGCATCCCTAGTTTGTCTAAACCGTAGTGTTCTCCATAAGCATTGTAAGATGCTGTTGTAAAATCTACATTCACGACTGGATAAATAAGTGCCTGTGCCTGAATTGCTGGGCCATTTAATGTGGAAGCTAGATAGGCAACAACCGTTGCTAAGTTTCCACCTGCACTATCACCAGCTACGCTTAAACTTGTTGCATCCCCACCAACTTGCTGAATGTTTTCGTAAACCCATACTAAACTGTCATAGGCATCGTGAAGCGGAACAGGGAATGGGTACTCTGGCGCTAAACGATAATCAACTGACACAACAATTGCCTGAGCCTTTTCTGCCAATACCTGGCACCCCGCATCAGAAGATTCTAAATTGCCAAATACCCAACCACCTCCATGATAATAGACAACGACAGGGAGTATTTTGTCAAAAGTAGGTTTATAAATACGAACATTTATTTTTGCGCCATCTCGTACAGTTATTTTTCTATCCGTAATAGAAGAAAGCTGAGGAGCATGTGCCGACTCCCATTTTGGCACTGTTCGAATAGCACGAGCCTCAGCAGGTGTTAAATTATAATACGGAATAGAAGAATCATTAGCTTCAATATAGTGAATCGCCTCATTTGTTAGTTTTGTCATCATCATCCATCTCATCCATCCTTTTTTTATATTCGATAACATCATTATAAACTATTCTTATAAAATTACTATGATTTAGTGTCGAAAAAGAAGATTATTTTATGAATGAGCAGAAAAATGCTAATTGTCACGGTAAAATTTGATTATAATAAGATGAATGAAAGTATTTGGAGGGACAATATGATTTCTTTAATTGTGGCACATGATATTAATTATGTGATTGGTTATGAAAATGGTATGCCATGGCATTTACCAGGAGATTTACAATATTTTAAAAACAAAACGATGGGCAAGCCTATGATAATGGGACGTAAAACATTTGAATCGATTGGCAGACCATTACCTGGGCGTCGTAATATCGTGATTTCTCGTGACGAAAGCTATCATGCAGAAGGGATTGAAACAGCGATAAGTTTAGAGGATGCCCTCGACCTTGCTGGAGATGTTCCTGAAATTATGATTATAGGGGGCGAACAAATTTTCCGCCTGTCGATGGCTATCGCTGACCGTTTGTATATTACACAAATTAATCATTCCTTTAATGGGGATACCTATTTCCCGAAATATGAACAGGATTTTGTACAAATATCCTCAGAAAAGCCAGAAACGGCACCAGAAGGTTATACATTCGAATATCAGATTTTTGAACGTAAAAAATAGGAAATATGCTGAATAGGGAGATTCCAGTAAAAATATTGATTTGGGCAATAGCGGGTGAATTCATTGAAACAAATTGAGTTACAAAATATATCTACAATCGAAGAGGCTCATAAGTATTGATTAAAAGAATGAACCTTGTTTTTGTGAAAAAAGAATTATCTAAATATAAATTTTGATGACGATATAAAATATATGAAAATTGGGTGTTTTAAAGATTGGGGGATGAATGTTCTGAATGTTCAATTAGGGAGCAGTAGTTATTTTAGTGTATTAAAAAAAGATGGATCTAATAGGTTATCGGATGATTTATTTCTTAGAAACAATAAAAAGAAAGCAACATATGAAATAAAAAAAGAAAATGGTTATATACGCCATATAGTAACGAAAGAAAATGGGGATAAAATAATTATTAGAGAAGTGAAATTATCAAAGAAGGAAGAAAAAGAAGTGTCTTCTGGCGATATAAAAGATATGATTACGCAAAAATTAGCAAATCAATTGTTAAAATCATTTGAAGATACACAGAACCATCAGAAACTTCTTAAAACTGGTATAGCTGGTCAAAAGGAAAAAGAACAGCAAATCTCAAAATACATCATGAATGTATAATATTAGATAAAGGACAGAATGATGCTATTGAATTACAATGATTTAGAGTATCATACGGATGGTGCTCCGATATAAATAGATGAACAAATTTGGACAATCTAATACACATTAACGTGAAAAATCGCTCCTTTATCAAAAAAGAGCGATTTTCATGTTGAATATTTATAAGTAAAAATAAACACAAGCATACATTGATCCACAGCCAGCTAATACAAATAAATGCCAGATTGTATGGTTGTAGGGAAGGGAGCGCCAAGCGTAAAAAATGGCACCAATTGTATAGAAAAGCCCACCTGCTAACAGTAAAGCAAAGCCATTAAATCCTAAGTATAGGTAGATGGGCTTTATTGCAAAAATAATCAACCAGCCCATACCGATATAAAAGATTAAAGAAAGTATTTCAAAGCGATTAATAAAGAAGCATTTAAACATAACGCCTAATAGGGCAAGGGACCAAATAATACATAATAAAGTAATGCCTAATGTGCCGCCAATCGCAATTAAAAGAAAAGGTGTATAGGTTCCTGCAATTAAAATATAAATAGAAGAATGATCAAGTATAGAGAAGAAGTACTTGTATTTTTCAGGCATACTATGAAGCAGTGTTGACATTAAAAATAAAATGATAACAGAGGCACCGAAAATACTAAAAGTTGTAATTTGAAGCGCTCCACCTGTTTGTACAGCAGCTAAAATAAGAACAATTAGTGCTGGAATACTCGCGATAAATCCAATACCATGTGTAATGGCATTCCACAATTCTTCTCTCCATGTTTTATAGTCAAATGAATCCATCATTTTAAACACTCCTTTCGTTCATATTTTTACTATACCCCAATAATTTTCATCCTACTATTTACATTTGTCATATTTTCAGTATCAAAAGTGTCATATAATTGTCTAAATCCATGAAGGACATTGTTAGACAAGTATTCGACAAAGCGCTATAGTAGCAAAGGTAGCGTTTTCAAAATAAATACCATCGTATGATACCTAATGACAAATGTCATGTTTACATAATGTTTCATTAGTCTATATAATAAATTTTAATGAAGTAAAAGGATGTGTCGAAGTGGGACGAATTCATATTGTAACGGACTCAACTTGTGATTTAACAAAGGAAGAAGTAGCACAGCATGGGATACATATTGTGCCTTTAACGATTCAAATTGATGGGCAAACATATATAGATGGTGTTGACTTAGAGCCACAGTCTTTTTTAGGTTTAATGAAAAATGCTAAAAATTTACCAAAAAGCTCCCAGCCTGCACCAGGGAAGTTTAAAGAATTGTACGATGAGTTAGGACAAAATGGGGATCAAATCATTTCTATTCATATGACCGGTGGTATGAGTGGGACAGTTGAATCAGCTCGTCAGGCAGCACAAATGACAGATACAGATGTCACAGTAATTGATTCACGCTTTATTGCAATTGGACTAGCCATTCAATTACGTGAGACAATTAAAATGCGTGATGCAGGTGCTACTGTCGAGGAAATTGTGACTCGTCTAGAAAAAGTGCGTGAAAATACTTATTTATATGTAATAGTCGACACACTGGAAAACTTAATTAAGGGCGGACGAATTGGAAAAGGAACAGGCTTTATTGGATCATTACTCAATATTAAAGTAATTGCAAATTTAGAGGGCGGGGTATACAACCCTGTTTCTAAGGTAAGAAGTCATAAACAGGTTGTAAATTACTTATTTAAACAATTTCAAGCTGATACTGCTGGTAAAACCGTAAAGGCAGTAGGAATCTCTCATGCTGATGGGCTAACAACTATGGGTGAACCATTAAAAGCGTTTATTGAAGGAACAGGCTTCAATGACGTAGAAATTGCCTTTACCTCACCTATTATCTCAACACATACTGGCCCAGGCGCAATTGGTTTTATTTATTTTGCAGAATAATAGATATGAGCTGCTACATAAGTATTGTAGTGGCTTTTTATTTTCATAATGCTGGAAAAGTAGACATTACAGTAAAAACACTTATTTTTTTATGGAATACCTAGGTATCGTCACTTTTCTTTGCGGTATGAACTATTCTATAATAGAAGAAACAGCAAATGATGGAAGGTGGTCAAATGGGCATTTGGCGAATATTTATTTTGTCATGTTTGACCGTCTTAGTACTAAGTGGTTGTGCTATATCAATAGATGAACCGAATCCGCAAGCAGAACCTGAAGGTGAGCAAGCAGGGACGGAGCAAGATATGAAACAGGATGAGCAACAAACAGAAGATGAGGGAAAAACCTCTAAGAATATGTTGACGCAAATTTTTGAGCATTTTTTTGAGCCATCACCAGAGGATTTACGGAAAATTGATAATGAAAACGCAAAGCAACTACATTACTTGGCACTGGGAGATTCATTAACAGATGGTGTCGGTGATGAGTATAGTCAAGACGGTTTTGTAGGCAGATTAAAAGATTCATTGCTAGCTTGGCCCTCAATTTCTGATGTAGAGGTCGACAATCGGGGGAAAAGGGGAAGACGCAGTGATCAGCTATTAAAATTAGTGAAAAAAGGGCATTATGATGAAGAGTTGCAAAATGCACAGCTTATTTCAGTAACAATGGGCGGAAATGATGTCATGAAGGTAGTTAGACAGGATTTGTTTAACTTGAAAAGGGATGCTTTTGATAAAGAATTGCTGGCGTATAAGGAACGTTATAGTAAAATCGTAGCTGGCATTCGTGCGAAAAACCCAACGGTGCCATTATTGCTGATTGGTTTTTATAATCCATTCTCTATCGTGACAAATGAGGCCAATGAATTTGATACAATTATCACGGAGTGGAATAATGTCATTAAAGACATCGCAAGTGAGGATACGAATGCATGCTATATCTCTGTAGAGGATTTATTTGATTCAAACAAAGAGCTCGTATACCATACCGATTTCTTTCATCCAAACGCAAAAGGTTATGAAAAAATGACGGAGCGAATACTAGCAGCAATGGAGCAGTGTGAAATGGAACAAAAAATTAACAAGGAAATAGGCTTCGGGGAGTGACAAAATGAATAAATGGAAAATCGCATTTTTCGCCTTAGCAGGCACAGTGCTGTTTGCAATCCTCCTCGTCGTGTATTTAGCAACAAAACCTGTTGATGGAGTAATTGTAGCAAAGAGTTCAGAAGGTGAAAGTGAAGTAAAAGGGAATGTCCTTGTTGTTCAAACAACAACGAAGGAGTTAGAATCGATATCAAAGAAATATTTAAAGGATGCGGCAAAAGGATCGCCTCTGCCCTTGGATTTTACGATTGGTGATGATATTCAGCTAAGAAGTAAGCTGACGGTTTTTTATACAGAAATACCAATCACTATGAATTTTGATCCCATCGTCGATGACAAAGGAAACATCATTCTAAAACAAACAGGTATGAATGTAGGACTGTTGAATATTCCACCTGAGACGACTATGAAAATTATGCGTGACTCGGTGGAATTTCCTTCTTGGATTACGGTAAATCCAAATAAGGCAGAAATTTATATTGATTTATCACGTATTAATATAGCTTCTGGGTCTCGCATTCGAGCAAAAGAGTTAAATTTACCGAAAGATAAAATTTTATTGGAAATTATTGTTCCTGGTGAATAAGGAGTGACATGAATGGCAAAGCAATACGCAACATTTGCAGGTGGTTGTTTTTGGTGTATGGTCAAGCCCTTTGACGAAACACCTGGCATTGAATCAGTGATTTCTGGCTATACGGGTGGACATGTTATGAATCCTACGTATGAACAAGTATGCTCTGAAACAACAGGACATGTGGAAGCAGTACAAATTACGTTTGAGGATGATCTCTATTCTTATGAGCAATTATTGGCGACATTTTGGACATTAATTGATCCAACAGATGTTGGTGGTCAATTTTATGATCGTGGGGAGTCCTACACGACTGCAATTTTTTATCATAATGAGGAACAACGTGAATTAGCAGAACGTTCTAAAGCAGATTTAGAGGCATCTGGTAAATTTGACAAGCCGATTGCAGTGAAAATCTTACCAGCAAGGACATTTTATCCAGCTGAGGATTATCATCAATATTATTATAAGAAAAATCCAATGCACTACGAGCGTTATTCGATTGGTTCTGGTCGCAAAGCGTTTCAGGAGCAACACTGGGGGCGAAAAAAATGAATAAAGAACAACGATTAAAAGAACTAACTGACATGCAATATTATGTAACACAAGAAAGTGGAACAGAGCCACCATTCCGCAATGAATACGATCAACACTTTGAAGAGGGCATTTATGTCGATATCGTTTCAGGGAAGCCGTTATTTAGCTCCCTTGATAAATTCGATTCAGGATGTGGCTGGCCAGCATTTGCAAAGCCAATTGAAAAAGAGGAAGTAACCGAACATTTTGATAGTTCTCATGGAATGCGTCGAGTGGAGGTTCGCAGTAAGAACGCTGATTCACATTTAGGGCATGTCTTCCCTGATGGACCAACAGAGCTTGGTGGCTTACGTTATTGCATTAACTCAGCATCGTTACGCTTTGTACCAAAAGAGGATTTAGAAAAGGAAGGCTACACTGAATACCTTTCATTGTTTAAATAAAGAAAACTCCTAGCATAAAATTTTGTGCTGGGAGTTTTTTTGTGTTCGTTGTGTCAGTTAAAACTATCGCCCCGTTAGTTCAGGTAATTAAACTTTAAATTCACTCACTAAACTACGAAGATTATCTGCTTGTTGGGCTAGTTCTACGGCAGCAGCATTAATTTCTTGCATAGAAGCGGAGCCTTGTGTTGCTGCTGCAGCGGAAGTGACTGTATTAGCAGCGGATTGTTCAGCATACGCATTAACATGAATAAAATCATTTGCTACGGCATTACTATACTCAAGGGTTAATGAAATTTTTTCCGCCATAGCTGTAATAATGGATGTAGTTTCCTGTGTATGCGATAAAATATTGGCTAATGATTGATTCGTTTCATTAGTTACTTCTACTCCACGAATTACTGAAGTTACCCCCTCATAGTTTTGGGTAATAATAGAGGATACTTCATCCTGAATGGACGTTACGATTGTTGTAACTTCCTTCGCAGCATTTTGAGATTGCTCAGCTAACTTACGAACTTCATCAGCTACAACTGCAAAGCCTTGTCCATGCTCACCAGCGCGTGCAGCTTCAATTGCGGCATTTAGTGCCAGTAAATTAGTCTGTTCGGATATAGCGGTAATCGTACCAATGATTGATGTTATGTCAGCTGATTTTTGTCCAAGTGCTTCCACCGTAGTTGTTGTAGTGGCCATTGTTTCTTCAATTGCCTGCATCACTAGCGAGGATTGCTCAACTGAGCGACTGCCATCATCAGCTGCGTGCTGCATAGCTAAGGATGCACGTTGAACAGCATTGGCCTGTTCATTTAAATGGTGCATAGAATGCTCAAGGTCACTCATTTTTTGTTGGGCGCTATTCATGCTGGAAATTGTATTGTCACTATCGCTTGCAATATCAGCTGTTGCATCAGCAATATCCTGAATAGTACGTGCATTTTCATCCGCTAATGACATTAATTCCTGACTGCTGCTGGAAACATGATCAGCAAGCTCACTGACACGTTTTATGAGATTTGAAATGGACTCTATTAAAGTATTGGTGGAAGTGGCAATCGTTGAAAACTCATCATGATTACGTACTTTAACGCGTCTTGTCAGATCACCGCCAGCCTGTGCGATATCCAGAATAGAATCGTTAATTGCTTGTGTATTATTTTTTAATGATTTAAATAACATATAACCAAATATAATGATGGCGATAAAGCCGATTATTGAAATGATAAAGAAAGAAACAATAGAGATATTGACTTCCTGGTTCAACTTATTTAATTTAGTTTTATTTGCTTCATCCATCACTGTATTGATGGATTCGATATTTTTATCAATATGTGTCTTCATTGTTTCCCCAACAGCACTCATCATCAGCTTTCGAGCCTGTTCAAGCCCAAACTCATCACGCATTGTCATGACTTTTTCAGAGTAATCGAGGTAATTTTTATAATATTGACCAATTGCCTGCATATGGCCAAGCTCAAGCTCTCGATCTGAAAACTGTTTTTGTAATTCGCTGATTTTTTTATTGATCGAATCTATTTTCATGTGGTATGAAGTGGAATAAGCGCCATTGCCAGTAATTAAATATGTTTGCTCTAAATTTGTGAGTTTTGCAATTTCATATGCAAGTTGATTAACAGTTAATTGTTCTTGGACATTTTTCTCAGTAAAATCATCCATCTGACGTTGAAGATTCCGTATATCGACATAAGACAAAATACCCATTATTCCGTTAATAAGAATTAAAAGTGTAAATATAATAAGTACTTTACCCCGTATTAAATGATAAAAACGTTGTCGTTTTTCTTTAATAGGAGGGAGATTATGCCTACTATCCTCTAAATCAATTGCATTCTCTTTAGCGGAAAAGCTAGTTTTAAAGAGAGACGGGCGTTTTTTCGCAGAGTTACTGGATTTTTGTGAGTTTTTCATCGCCATCACCTTCCTATTTTCAAATAGTCGATTTCAATTTTATCTTATTTTACTAGATTTTTCTATTGTTATTTCGCAAAATTTTCACTTTTCAGATAAAAACACCTATTAAATTTCTACGACATAAGTCGAAAGGTGTGAAAAAGTAGTTGAAAAAGCTTTAGTAGGAAAAAATACTTAATTGCTATTTTTATGACGGGAATGTGATTCTTTGATAAACTAGCGGAAAGCAGATAAGTATAAAAAGGGGAATTTCTAGTATGAACAAGAGCTTTTATTTATATGTATTAACTTTCCGTGGTGGGGATTGGTCAGATCAGAAGGTACGATTTGCAGAGGAGATGTTTCATGAACATAATTTTCCTAAGCAAAGCACAGATTTTGAAGAGCTTTCAACGTATATTGAATCGTTTGCTACTGATAACCTTACTACTGAAGCATTTGATGAATTGTGGGCATTATATGTCGAGCAAGGGTAAATTTATTTTAAGTTGCTAGACGTCTAGCATTGATAAAATGGCAGAAACACAGTATCATTTAAAGTGATAACTGACAGAAAAGAGGGATTGCAGTATGAGTGTTCATATTAATGCAAAAAAAGGCGAAATCGCTGACACAATTTTACTTCCAGGAGATCCACTTCGTGCAAAATACATCGCAGAGACGTTTTTAGAGGATGTAACTTGCTATAACGAGGTACGCAATATGTTTGGTTATACAGGCACGTATAAAGGCAAACGTATTTCTGTACAAGGAACTGGTATGGGTGTGCCATCTATTTCCATCTATGCAACAGAATTAATGCAAGAATATGATGTTCAAAAATTAATCCGCGTAGGTACTTGTGGTGCAATTCAAAAAGATGTGAAAGTGCGTGACGTGATTTTAGCGCAAGCAGCAACATCTGATACACGTATGAACCAAATCATTTGGGGCGGTGCAATTGACTTCGCACCAATCGCTGACTTTGACCTACTATTAAAAGCCTATAATGCAGGTAAAGCTGCAGGGCTAAACCTACAAGTAGGAAATATCTTCACAGCAGATTTGTTCTATTCTGATGAGCATCAAAACGAAAAATTAGCTCAATATGGCGTACTTGCAGTTGAAATGGAATCTGCAGCTCTTTACACATTAGCAGCAAAATTTGGTCGTAAAGCTCTTTCTGTTCTAACAGTAAGTGACCATATCCTAACAGGTGAGGTAACGACTTCAGAAGAACGCCAAACAACCTTCAAAGATATGATGCTTGTAGCGTTAGAGGCTGCTATTCAAGAGTAGATGATATAGTAGAGTTTTCAACGTATATAAAATACCGTAAATAAGAGCAACCGACCAAAAACCGACCATTTTTTATAAAATGGGATTGAAATAGTCGGTTGCTTTTTCTTTATCTTTCTTAGTTAAGTGGCTATAGGTATTAATCACTTCTTGAATGTTAACATGTCCAGGTTGTTCGTGAATAATTTTAAAATTTACATTTTTACTAATCATAAAAGATGCGTAGGTGTGCCTTAGACCATGAAATGTTAGTTTAGGCAAATTGTAACATTCTACAATCTCACGCCATCTTCCAGACATATTATCTGGATGTGAAGGGAAACCATTTGTTTTTGTAAATAGTAGATTTATTGGGTTGCCCTCATTATCTTTCATCGATGTCCAAGCTTCACCTGATGCAAGTTAAGATACTAGATGTTTTTGAATTAGTTGACGATTTAAGTGAGTCTTTAAATTTAAAAGAGGTATTACAGTCGATATATAATATTTGAAAATCCTTCTACTACAGCAGCAGAGGCAATTGAAAAATATTCTTTAGACAAATAGATTAAAACAACAATGCCAAAGCCCTGGTACTCAATATTATTTTTGAGCCAGGGCTTTTTATGGTTTAGTATTCTCTTACTTCAAATGAAGCAATTTTATCATGTACGACATATTCAGTAACCTTTTTATAAGGTGAAATTGTTTTTGAGAATTTGAAAGTAGAAGTACCTTGTGCACTATCAAACCAATTTAAGTAATTGTTTAAAACTGCATTCGTTACATCATATTCTTTTGTTATACCATTCACCAAAGTAATGCTTAGAATAGCACTGGAGAAGTCATTATTTGGTTTCTTAACAATAACCGTGCTTGTTGCTGAAATATCTGTATTTTCTATTGTTGCTGTAATAATTGATTGACCTTCACGAATAGCAGTTACATTCCCATTCTGATCTACAGTTACAATAGATTCATCACTACTTGTCCAAATTATTTTTGCTGTATCTGGAGATACTGTAGCTGTTAATTTATCTTGACTGTTTTCTATTAGCTCTAATGCGTTTCTGTCTAATGTAATAGATTCTATTGAAGAATTTTTTACAATATATCCGCCTTCATCTATATCAATAGCGTCTGCTACTATATGACCAGTACTTTTACTTTTAATAGTTACTTCATGTATTTTATCTTCTAGACCAAGTTTTTCATAGATTAAAGTTAGTCTTTGTTGTTTAGTGCTATAAGCAGAATAAGTTTCAACGATATCCCCATCTATTGTAACTTCTATTTGTGATGAAGAAGTCGCCCATTGTGGAGAGATAATTCTAAATTTCGTTCCTTTAAAGTTAAAGCTATAGTAAGAATCTTTAGCAGCTTGAGTTCCGTAAGTAGTATAGCTTTGAGTTTTATTGTAATCACCATAGACAGAAGCTATACTCCACCATCCAATATAATTTATATTGGGGTTGCTATCATCATATCTTTTCCATCCTTTTTCAGGTTTAAGTAACAGATCTCCGATTTTCGCACTATTTTCAGGAGTATTATTTAAATTTGTCACGCCTTCTTCATAATCAACAATATCTGCTGCAGATGCATTTTCAACACTAATACTAACTAGTACTAATAACGTTAATGCTAGAAAAATAAAACCTCTTTTAAAAGAATTAATCATTTATGTAGCCTCCTTTAAAATTGTTGAAGGTCATTACTTTAAATAACCTATAATAACAACTTTAACCATATATATACTTATTTACCATAATAAAAAACAGACAACATTGTTAGTTATCTGTTCCACGTACTGTATTGGACTGTTTAGCTTGTTCAATGACTTCCTCAAAGGCTGCTTTAATTTCCTCGATTGTATAACCAGCTTCCAGTAATTCTTGGGTTGTTTGTTCTAATCTGTTCATTTAATTATCCTCTTTTATGTTTTTTATCTCCAACATTAATAATATTGAAATTTGCTTGAAATATCAAAAGAGCCGTATTTGTAGGGGTGTATAGTAAGGCTGTAGAGCGTTCTAAAATAAAGAATACTAAATCATCTTATATACTCTAAATGAGCAAATACTCTTCAAATAATTACCATCAAGCAAAATAAAAAGACAGAATTCACCCTTTTGGTTAAAATGAAAGCTCTGACCCAATCATCCACCAAAGGAGCGTATCTGTCTGATGAATAGATTAACATATCACCAACAAATCAACAAAGGGTTTCTTGATTGGCAATTGCCTTTTTACTTTTCAAAGCCCGTTTTACGGCATTTGACTCATTTTATCGATGGGATGTCGAGCATTGGTTTTACAGGTAAACTAACAGAGATTCATGCCTTTAGCCACCACCAAAAGCATCGTACAATACTTGGGCATTTCCTTAAAAATAGCCCATGGAATGAAACCTATCTTCTAAGACAATCACAAAAATACGTGCGCGAAGCATGGCTCAAGATGAACCTGTATTTCTCTTACTCGACGACACGATTGCCAAGAAAGCAAAGCCTTCGTCACGGGCAGCCCAACCAACTGAAAGCTGTGGCTACCATTCCTCGCACACAGATGGGAAAAGTGTTTGGGGGCATCAAGTCGTGCAACTGATGATGAAATCAGGGCAACACGCATATCCATATGATTTTCGATTATTCGATAAAGAAACAACCGACAGTAAAATTCAACTTTTGTTAGAGATGATGAATCAACTGCCGTTATTCAAACAGCCATCGTATTTTTTGTGCGATAGCTGGTATAACATCACGTACGATCATCGAAGCCGTGCTCTCAAAAGGCACACATGTCATCGGAGCACTCAAAACGAATCGTATTTTGTATCCTCAAGGTATCCGTATTCA